>JACQLN010000004.1 GCA_016204035.1 Parcubacteria group bacterium
GGCCGAAAGCCGGGAGGGTATGTCCAACATTTCCAACGTGGATCCTCTGGCCGGCGTGGTGGAGACTATGACCAAACTTAAAGAAGGCGAACAGGTGTGGATTCAGTTTGGTATTTTACCCATAGGCGATGATTGGAAAAAAGAAGGCGATAAATTAGCTTTGAAGTTGGTGGGGCGCCCCAAAAAAGAAGATCCCAAGGGTTCTTATACTTTAGCCCTGCTTAAAAAAGAACTTTCCGATATTGCCCTAGGCGCGGTCCAGGCGCCTTTTAAGAATCCGGAGTTTGAAGAGTTCCAATTTGGGCCGCCCAAAAGCGACAAGCCGCATTCGCTGATGCAGTTTTTAACTTCCGGCGAAAAGGAAATTTTAGAGGCGCTGGAGAAAAAAATCGCTAAAGTCGGGTTTAATACGGTGATTCGCGTGGTTTACGTTGCCCGGAAAGAATCTTACAACATACCCACTTTTTTTCAGGTTACCTCCGGGTTCAATCAGTTCAACACTCAAAATCTTAATGCCTTAAAACGCGACGGTAAAACTATAACCGCGGGCAAGTTTCCTTTCAAAAAATTAAAAGAAATGCAAAAAAAGAAATGGTTGCTTTATAAATACCGGCTAAGATACAAGCCAAAAACCATGTTCGTTTTGAATATAGAAGAGCTGGCCAGTTTGTTCCATTTTCCGGGCCGGGTGGTGGCGGCGCCGACATTGCCCCGAGTGGGGGCCAAGAAAGGCGAACCGCCGGCGGGCTTGCCGGGCTACTAGCTTTGTTAGCTTTCAGCTTCATTAGCTTTTAGATGTTAAATTCATATAAAGATTTAATTGTTTGGCAAAAATCGGTAAAATTGGCACTGCTTATTTATGAACTTACTGAAAAATTTCCCAAAGAAGAAATTTATGGCTTAACATCGCAAATAAGAAGATCGGCAATATCTATACCGTCTAATATAGCTGAAGGTAGATTCAGGGGTACAAAAAACGATTTTGTTCAGTTTTTAAGGGTAGCTTATTCTTCGGGGGCGGAATTGGAAACACAAATAGAAATATCTAGAAATTTATCAAAGACAAAGTGTTTAGATTACTCGAAAGCAGACAGTTTACTTACTGAGGTTATGAAGATGTTAAATGTTATGATAAGGAATATAAACCCTAAAAGCTAAAGAAGCTAGTGAAGCTAAAAGCTATGAATAACGAAGTTACATTATTCGCCGAAACCAACTTCCGCAACGAGAAGCGCAAGTTTGGCATTAAAGAAGACGACCGCCGCCGCCACATGTACATCATCGGCAAAACCGGCATGGGCAAAACCACTATGCTGGAAAATATGATCATTTCCGACATCATCCACGGCAAAGGAGTTGGTTTTATAGACCCTCATGGTGATTCGGCCGATAAAATTTTAGATTTCGTGCCGCCGGAAAGGGTTAAGGACGTAATCTATTTTGATCCATCCGATCTGGATCGTCCCATCGCTTTTAACGCCATAGAAAACGTGGAGCCGGAAAAAAAACATTTGGTGGCCTCCGGCTTGATGGGTGTTTTCAAAAAAATCTGGCCCGACGTTTGGTCGGCCCGGATGGAATATATTCTCAACAACACCATTTTGGCCTTGCTGGATTATCCCGGCGCCACCGTTTTAGGCATTATGCGGATGCTTTCCAACAAGGATTACCGCAAAGACGTGGTGGATCAAATCAAAGATCCGGTGGTTAAATCGTTCTGGGTGGACGAGTTTGCCAAATATACCGACCGCTTTGCCGCCGAGGCCACTCCGGCCATCCAAAACAAGGTGGGGCAGTTTCTTTCGGCCGCGGTCATACGCAACATCGTGGGCCAAGTTAAAAGCGCCATAGACATGAGAGCGGTGATGGACGGGGGCAAGATTTTAATAATGAACCTGTCTAAGGGGCGCATCGGCGAAGACAATTCCAAATTATTGGGCGGGCTTTTGGTTACTAAACTGCAGTTGGCCGCTATGAGCCGCGTGGATATTCCCGAAGCCGAACGTCGCGATTTTTATTTGTACGTGGATGAATTCCAAAACTTTGCCACCGAATCTTTCGCTAACATTTTATCCGAAGCCAGGAAATACCGTTTGGCTCTGGTCTTGGCTAACCAGTACGTGGCCCAGCTGATCCAGAGCGTCGGCGGTTCCAAAAGCACGGCGGTGCGCGACGCCATTTTCGGCAACGTGGGCACCATAATATCTTTTAGGGTGGGCGCCGAAGATGCCGAATTTTTAGAAAAAGAATTCGCGCCGGAATTTACGGCCGTGGATGTGGTTAACCTGGCCAAATACAATGTTTACTTAAAACTGATGATAGACGGCGTGGCCTCGCGCGCTTTTTCGGCCACCACTTTGGCGCCGTATCCGCGCCCGGAAACAAGTTACCGCGAAGACATTATTAAACATTCCCGGGAAACTTACGGTACGCCGCGGGAAGAAGTTGAAGCGGAAATAGCCGATTGGGCCGGTGTAAGCGAACTTGTACCCGCCAAAATCAAAGAAAGAAGATTGGAAAACGCGGTTGGTTCCAGACCGGCGGCTTCGGCTAATCCAGTTTCCGCTTCGGAACCTCGGCCGAACCGGTTTAACGCGGCTGCGGTTTTGCCGCCGCGGCCGGACGGGGCGGGCAAGCCCATGTACGAAGCCGTTTGCTGGGAAGGCGGAGAAAAAGTTTGGGTGCCGTTTAGGCCCGATGGCGTGCGCCCCATCTATTGCAAAGATCATTTATACAAACTGAACGAGGTTAAACAAAAATTAATATCCGATCATTATAAACCCACCAGTTTGCAAGAGGCCTTGGAGAAAGGGGATATTGTGAATAATCTGGGCGGCGAGGCCAGACCCCAGCGCAAAAAAAATAAACCCAAAGGGCCGCCCGCCGACTTAGATGGTTTACGCTCTCTTTTGTCCGACATTAAACCCAGCTAATCTCGGTCAAACCCAGCCCTGAATCTTGATTAAAAGTCTTTGACTTTTGGCCTAAGCTTAGCTTAGGCCAAAAGTGGATAAAGTTTGACTGCTTGATTACCTAAACCGAATGGGGATTTTTATTTGGTCGGCATGTTCGGCGAGGCCGGAGGGGTTGTCTTTTTCCAAAATCAGAAAGCCGTATGGGGTTTGCGGTTCCGAATCAAAATAAAATTCTTTTTCAAAAGGCACAAAGTCGGTTGTCATCCAGTTATCTTGGGTTTCGGCGTAGGATGCCATTATTATTTTGCCGTTAGCATCCATAACTTTAACCGGAAAAGAGGCCTCAAAAAACCAGTTGCCCCGGGCTTGGCCTTTTATAATGAAGGGATTTTTTATAATTCCGCCGATTTTGGGTTCGTCTAAGCGGATCAGGTTTTCTTTGGATTTTTCTTTTTCTTGGTAGCTTTGTAAAAATACGGCCGGTGAGCCGAGGGTTATGTTATTGATTTTGCTCCAACCAGCGTTAACTTCTAAAACATAAAGCGCTTCTTTTTCCGGCACGAAATAATTGGGATAGGATTCCGGCTTAACGTCTGGGGCCATATCCGTCACGCGGTAGTTTTTGTCCAGCCAAATAATATCCAGATCAAAGCGCATCTCCCGCATCCAAAAAGAATGTAAGCCGGGTTTTTCAAAAACAAAAAGCAGGCCTTGGTTTTGGGGTAAAGATTTGCGGCCGGAGAGGCCCCGTTCGCGCTGGCCTTGGCTTTGGGCCAGTTCCACCTTAAGTTCGGTTTCGCCCAACCATAAAGTGTAAAGTTCGGCTTTGTAACTGTTTTTTTCTTTTAAGATCAGCCAGCCGGCCAAACCCGCGGCTAAAGATATGGGAATAAAAAATAATAGGATTTTTTTCATAACTGTTTTAAGTTTATCGCGCAGTGACATTTTAGACAAAAAATGTTATTAATAGGGCTAGTTTATGAATAAAACAAATGGCAAAAGAGTTTTTGTAGCTATGTCTGGCGGCGTGGATTCCAGCGTCGCGGCTTTATTGTTAAAAAATCATGGCTACAATGTTACAGGCGTATTTATGAAAAACTGGGCCGATCCGGCCTGGCCTTGTCCTTGGCAGCAAGACCGCGAGGATGCCATGAGAGTTTGCTTAAAGTTAGGCGTGCCTTTTGAAACTTTTGATTTTACCAATGAATACAAAACCAAAGTGGTGGATTATATGGTTCGCGAGTATGCCGCCGGCCGCACGCCCAACCCCGACGTAATGTGCAACAAGGAAATAAAGTTTGGGTTGTTTTTGGATCGGGCCATTAAATCGGGCGCCGACTTTATTGCAACTGGTCATTACGTGAGAAAATCGATTGAAAATTTAGACATTGAAAATTCATTGGAAATTGAAAATTGTAAATTGAAAATTGCGAAAGATAAAAATAAAGACCAATCCTATTTTCTTTGGACGCTCATGCAAGCTCAAATCGCCAAGTGTTTGTTTCCCATCGGCGAGATTGAATCCAAAGCCGAGGTTCGGAGAATAGCGTTGGCATCGGGACTGCCCACAGCAGGCAAAAAAGATTCGCAAGGTATTTGTTTTATGGGGCCGGTGGACATGGGCGAGTTTATAAAACCGTATGTTAATAATGTTTCCGGAGACATTGTAACCGCATCCGGCCAAAAAATCGGCCGGCACGCCGGTTTGGATTTTTACACCATCGGCCAAAGAAAGGGTGTTGGCGTGGGCGGCACCGGGCCGTATTATGTGGCCAAAAAAGATTATAAAACCAGCACTTTGGTTGTCGCGCCTAAAGGCGAAGCATCCGCTTTGGAATCAAAATCGGTTATTGTTTGCCAAACCAGTTTTATCGGCGATGAACCAAGTGAAAAAGTAGAAATTCAAGCCGCCATTCGTTACCGCCAAGAACCGGTGCCGGCAAAGCTGGAACGCCTAGCCGATAGCCGGTGGCAGGTAGTTTTTGAGCGTCCGGTTCGCGCCGTTGCCCCGGGCCAATCGGCGGTTTTTTATTCCGGTGAAGAACTTTTGGGTGGGGGAATTATAGAATAATGTTGATTATTGGCAGGTGGATGATGTATAAAAATTAATTTTATATTCTATATCATCACCATACCTTTATACACTATATACTTTGTAATACTTTATTTTATACTGTATACGGTGAGCATGCGATCGCATGCTCACAGTATATTTATGATATAGTTAAGTTAAAATTAACTTATTAAATTAATATGCCTAATATCGGGAAAATAATTTATCGTTTAGGTCCAAACCAACAAAAAGTTCTTCTACTGATCGCCTCCGGTGTTGGTTTAAGTTTGGCTAAATCACCCAAACAATATTTCAGGGTGCTTAAAGAAACTGGACGGGAATGGCAAAAAATTAATGGGCGCGCTCTCACCGACGCTATTAGGTCTTTATACAAATCCAAACTCATTCGCGAACGTGAAAACCCCGATGGCTCTCTAACCATAGTGCTAACCGATAAAGGTAAAAAGAAAGCTATTACTTTTAATATAGATAATATGGAAATAAAAAAGCCCAAAGTTTGGGATAAAAAATGGCGGATGGTTTTATTTGATATACCGGAAAAATATAAACCTATTCGCGAAGCACTAAGAAAGACATTAAAACATCTCGGTTTCTATGAATACCAAAAGAGTGTATTGATCCATCCTTATCCTTGCCAAGACGAAATTAATTTTGTAGTTGAATATTTTAATATCCGTTCCCACGTTAGAATTGTTATGGCTATAGGATTGGATAACGAATTACATTTACGCAAGATTTTTAATTTAGCATGAGCCAGCTATCGCTGGCTCATGCTAAGTGAATTTGATTATATAGAACTAAGATGGTATTTTGTTTTCCTTTGTTTTTCCGCTAATATAGAAACACAATGGATTCTCAAGAAATTCGCCAGAAGTTTCTTAAATTTTTTGAATCAAGAGGGCATAAGATTGTGCCGTCTAGTTCGCTTGTGCCCGCCGATCCGTCGGTGCTTTTAACCACTGCGGGCATGCAACAGTTCAAGCCCTATTTTACCGGACAAAAAGATCCGAGTCTTGATTTTGGTTCTAAAAATACAATCTCCATTCAAAAATCGTTCCGCACTTCGGATATTGAAGAAGTGGGGGATGAGTCGCACCTGACATTTTTTGAAATGCTCGGAAGTTTTTCTTTCGGCGGATATTTCAAAAAAGAAGCCATTGAATACGGCTATGAATTTATAACCCAAGAAATGGGCTTGAAAATTGATTATGTCAGTGTGTTTGAGGGCGATTCCGAAGTCCCCGCCGACACGGAATCGGAACGGATTTGGAGATCGCTGGGGGTATCAAACATTAAAAAATTCGGCCGCCAAGATAATTTTTGGGGGCCGACCGGCCTTGAAGGTCCGTGCGGGCCAACCACAGAAATATATGTCAACGGAGTAGAAATCTGGAACCTTGTTTTCAATGAATTTTATTGCCGGCCAGATAAAACACTAGAGCCCTTGAAGGTCAAAGGCGTTGACACCGGCATGGGTATGGAGCGCTTGGCCGTGGCCGTCCAAAAAAAGAAAAATATTTTTGAAACGGATTTGTTTGAACAATTAATAGATCAAATTGACGTAGCTGACGAAAAAGTCAAAAGGATTATAACCGACCACATTCGCGCCAGCGCTTTTCTTATTACCGACGGTGTGAGGCCGTCTAACAAAGAAGCCGGCTATATTTTGCGCCGCTTAATGAGACGAGCCATGATTTATGGGTCAAAAACGGATTTTGAGCGGTTATTATTAAAAGTGGTTGATTTATACGGTGGTTTTTACAAAGAGTTAAACCCTGTTTTGATTTTGGAAGTGTTTAATAAAGAGAGTAATCAATTTTCCGATACGCTGGCTAGGGGTATGAAAGAATTGGAAAAAATCTCGTTGGTGGATGCAGCTGTGGCTTTCAGATTTTATGAAAGTTACGGCTTGCCTTTTGAGGTCATCAAAGATAAAAATCCCGATCTAAAAAGAGAAGATTTTGAGGCTGAATTCAAAAAACACCAAGAAATTTCCCGCGCCGGAGCGGAAAAAAAATTTGGTGGGCACGGTTTGGTGGAAGGCGATCTGATGGCGGCTAACCCCGAGGAATTAAAAATAAAAACCCGTTTGCATACGGCTACCCATTTGCTAAATGCCTCTTTGCATAAAGTTTTAGGCGACGTTGTTTCCCAGCGCGGTTCCGATATCACTGCCGAGCGTACTCGTTTTGATTTTGCGTTTGAGCGCAAAATGACACCACAGGAAATCAAGCAAGTGGAGGATTTGGTAAATAATAAGATAAAAGAAAATCTTCCGGTTAAAACGGAGGAGATGGCGTTGGAAGAAGCAAAAGCAATCGGTGCAGCCGGTGTGTTTGATTCCAAGTACAGCGAGCGAGTGAAAGTTTATTCTATCGGCGATTTCAGCAAGGAGATTTGCGGAGGGCCGCATGTTTCAAATACAGGTGAGATTGGCAAATTCCGCATTATAAAAGAAGAAGCCTCTAGTGCCGGGGTAAGAAGGATAAGGGCGATTGTTGAGTAGTAAAAAATATTATATAGTTAAGAATACCAATAGCGTCTCATTATGGATAAAGAAAATATATATATAGATTCCAACGAGGATATCCAATCGGTTATCCAGAAAATACAATCGTCCGAGACCGAAAACTTGGATTTGATGGTGCCTACCGGAGCCAGGATTCTTCAGAATATAGTTGATGCTCATCTAATAAAAGAAGCCGGCGATGAGAGGGGAAAAGTTTTGACTATGGTTACCAGCGATTTAATGGGCAGGATTTTTGCCGAAAGGGCGGGCTTGGCCGTGTCTGGCCGCGCCGGCGCGGAAGTTGTGACCACAAAAACCTTGTCCGGCACCGGCCGGATAAGCGATATTATTCCCAGGAAAAAAACCGCTCCGGCCGATTTTTTGTCCATCAATAACAGCCCTTCTTTGAAGCCCTTGTTAGCCAAGGCCAAAACATCTATTTCTAAATCCGCCCAAAGCGGTAAAACCGCAGAAAAAAAATCCGGAAACTTCTTTTCCGCAAAAAGCAAAGGTGAAACCGGCGCCAATTTTCTAAAGTCTTACAGAGAAGAAAGGTTTAAGAC
>JACQLN010000005.1 GCA_016204035.1 Parcubacteria group bacterium
CAAGGAAACGATATCGCCCGGGACGATCTCGGGGGCCGGAATGGTGCGCCATTGGCCATTGCGCCGCGCGCTAGCGGTTTTAACATCCAATTTTTTAATGCTGTTTAACGATTTCTCGGCGCTGGATTCCTGAAAAAAACCAATGAGACCGTTCAAAATTACGGCGGCTGAAATAACTGCCGCGTCCAAATAAGATTTTATAAAAACCGTCAGCCCGCCGGCGGCTACAAGTATTAAAATAAGAGGATTGATAAACTGGCGCAATAAAATTTTCCAGATGGGCTTGGCCCGTAACGGCACAAGTTCGTTTAAGCCAAAACGTTTTAACCGGTGCGCGGCTTCTTCGGACGATAATCCTTCCCTTTTTGAATTAAGGCGCATAAAAACATCGCCCAAAGGAAAACTATGCCAGGCGATCTTGTTGAAAGATTGGATTTTATGCTTTACCAGCGCCGGATCCATAATC
This sequence comes from Parcubacteria group bacterium, assembly GCA_016204035.1. GTDB lineage: Bacteria > Patescibacteriota > Minisyncoccia > JACQLN01 > JACQLN01 > JACQLN01. The sequence goes on from JACQLN010000005.1 coordinate 467, forward strand.
AAATGTTAGCATAATAGCTGAACAATCCGGCTGTGGAATAAAAATAAACACTTTTGGCCTAAGCTTAGCTTAGGCCAAAAGTGGATAAGTCGGGAAAATCATCTCGCATCGGCTCCAAAACATAATTTTGATAATCTTCCTCATCCTTAAACTGAGAAACGACGGGCTCCAAATCTAAGAGTCTACCCCAACGATTATGGTCGACAAAATCCTGACAGCTTGACCAAGGATAATTTATATAGCTGTTTTTGTACTTTGAAATTTTTTCCGGATTTCTATGTATATATTTAGACACATGCAAAAGATATCGGTTACTATTTACATGCCGCGATTGAAATATGCTTTCAAAAAGACGTCCGCGCCGATCATACTTTAAATTAAAATATTTGGCGTGGCTGGTAAAAAGCTTATGCATATATACAGAAACTCCCTTACCATCTTTTTCTCTCAGTAATAAATGAATATGTGTGGACATAAGGGCAAAACAAACAATATCTACCAAAGCGTCTCCAATATCAATCTTGCCGTTAGTTATGTCCCAAGCTAAGCTTAGATTATCGTTTGTCCGTTCCAGCCGAGGAATTGGTTTAGTGCCATTGGCACAAAATATAAGTGAAGTGAAACGTTTATAATCAGAAACCTGCTTGAATATATGGAAGTCAGCTATACCATGAGCATAGACATGATAAAATTCTCCAGTTATAAAAGAATGTTTCCTCATACCACAATTATATGGCCTAAGCTTAGCTTAGGCCAAAAGTGGATAAACTGGTGCCGCCATCGGGATTCGGCCACAACTCTGTTGCACAGGTCGCGACCCCGCCTCGCTGTTACTCGCCTTCGCTCGGAACATGCTCCGGCTTTCAAATCCCGACGCGAGCCAAGCAGTTGGCTCGCTATGTCGGCTGGCTTCGCTGCGCCGCCATCGGGATTCGAACCCGAGTTCCATGGTTGAGAACCATGTGTCCTAGACCAGACTAGACGATAGCGGCATCTGATAAATTCCTAATTTCCAATATCTAATTTCTAATTTGGTTAGTTATTTTATTGGAAATCAATAATTAGGTATTAGATATTTCTTCTACTATAGTTTCCATCTTAACCGACCGCGAACCCTTTATCAACACAACATCGCCGGGCTGTAAAATCTGTTCCACGGCTCCGGCCGCTTCGGCAGATGCGGCCAACCAAAATAAATCTTGGCCCAGTTTCTTTTTAGATTTTTCGGCTTCTTCTTTGGCAAAAACCATTTCCTCCCCAACCAAAAATAAAATATCGGCGGTTTTGGCGGCTTGGCACCCCACTAAACGGTGAGCCGATTCGGTATTAATGCCTAATTCCCGCATACTGCCTAGAACCGCTATCTTTCTATTTTTTTTGAACTTGCTTAAAAGTTCCAGAGCGGCTTGGTCAGCCAGGGGTGAAGCATTATAAGCGTCGTCAATAATAATTGTATTTTTAACACCTTTCAAAATTTCTAAACGGTGCCGGGGCGGCTTGAATCCCGAAACCGCTGTTTTCATATCGGACAAAGGAATATTAAATACTTTCCCCACAGCTAAACCGGTTAGAGCCGCATAGAGTGACGGCAAACCCAATACACCAGATAACTTAAAATCTTCCGACTCGGCCATCAGGCGGTCTTCAACCTTAAATTCCATTCCGGATTCTTTAATCTCGTTTGCCGAGTTGGGAATTTGGTAAGAAAAATCGCTGATCCTAACTTCCGCGCCTGCCTGGAAACCGTAATAAATTCTGGTTCTGTCGGTAGGTACGCGGTCGCGGAGATCCCTTACGGACAAATCGTCGTAATTCAAAATAGCCGTGCCGCGCGGTTTCAAACTTTTAAGAACATTGGCTTTTTCGTTGATGTACATTGCGCGTTCCGGAAAAAATTCCAAATGAACCGGCATCTCGCCTACAGCCGTAACCACCGCCACATCCGGTTGAATAAACGAAGTTAAATAGGCAATGTCGCCGGGGCGGTCGGCCGCCAGTTCCAAAGTTAAAATTTCCGGGTAATTCTTGTCTCTAAAAAAAATCAACCTGAAAGCCCTTAAAAAATTAATAAGCCACACCCCGATTTTTCTTTGGGCATTTTCTCCGCCAATGATAGTTAAAGGCACGCCGATTTCAGTATTCAAATTGGCCTCGTTTTTACGAACTCGGCCGGGCCGAGCAGTTTCTAAAACCAAAAAAATGGCATCTTTGGCGGAAGATTTGCCCACCGAACCGGTAATGGCCACCACCTTAGGTTTGTATTTGGCCAAAATCAGTTGGCTTAGTAATTTTAGAGTATATTGCAAAAATATACGCATAAAGAAATTTACAATTCTCAATTTACAATGATCAATGAATTTTCAATGATTCAATTATCAAATAATCCGTTTGAAAATTGTTTAATTGATAATTTATTGAAAATTGGGATTTGAAAATTGAAAATTATTTTTGTAACGGTTTATCCGGCGGCACATTCAGATAATGTAAAATAAATTCTCCCACCTTGTTAAACACCGGCGCCGCTGTGGCCTCGGAAAACTGAACGCCTTGGGGGTTATCCAATTTTATCAGCATGACAAAAGCCGGATTAAAAGCGGGGCTGTAACCCACGAAAGTATGGATGGTTTTTTCGGAATACCCGCCCGATCCGGAAGAAGCCACCTGAGCCGTGCCTGTTTTTCCGGCCACGGTGTAGCCGGTAATTTTAGCTTGCCGGCCGCTGCCCTTTTCCACCACGCCCAAAAGCATCTTGGTTAAAACCTCGCTGGTGGACGCTTTTATCACTCTTCGTTTTACCACCTTTTCACCTTCCCAGACAATATTATTTTCAGCGGGAGAAGAATTATCTTTAATCTTATTGATTATATAGGGTTTTAACAACTCGCCGCCGTTGGCGATGGCCGCTATGGCTGAAGTCATAGCCATGGGAGTAACCGAAACACCCTGGCCAAAAGAAGAAGCCAGCCAGTCAACTTCCGATCCGCTTTTTAAGTTGCGGATGTCGCCTTTGGCTTCGCCCGGCAAAGTCAAACCGGTTTTTTCTCCAAAACCGAATTTATCCACATATTCCCGCCAAACCCCTTGGGGCATCCGGCGCAACACAAAAATAACTCCGGTATTCAAAGATTTTTCCAAAATCTGGCTCATGGTTTGCTCGCCCCAGGCCTGACGCGTGGAATTGCGAATAGTCAGCCCGGCCACATTGACTTCGCCGGTATCGGTGTATTTTAGATCGGGCGAGATCACGTTGATATCC
>JACQLN010000015.1 GCA_016204035.1 Parcubacteria group bacterium
ATTTTATTCGTAAAATCTTTTTTTGTTCTTCTTATTCCAAACGCTCGGGTTAGCACTTCTAGAAAAAATCTGTTTAACCATAGCCGATTGTTTTGAGAAACAATAATCACATCAACATCGCTTTCTGGTTTAGGCTTGCCTGCGGCCAGGGAACCCGCCAGTAAAATCAACCGAGTATAAGGAGCCATCAACAAAACCGGCAGAAACTTTTTAAGCTCTGCCAGTTTTGAATCTATGATTATATTAACTTGATTATTCACTTTCATTTAAGCCCGGCGCCTCGGTCACAGTCAGAGTATCCAACGCCTTTAGCATGGAACTTTTAGAGGTGGTGATTATTAAGGTGTTGCCAGCTAAAACATATTCAACCGTTACGGTATTTAAGGGCAGATTTTTATAGTGGATAATTTGACCCTGATAATTGCCGGTTTGAAAATTTGGCGTAGCGGCGTTTCCAGTTTTGCTTAAAACCAAGGCCTTAAGATCGGTCGTCATAGTTTTTTCCCAAGTTCTAAGAACGGCGGCCAGTTGAACAGGGTTGGCTGTTTTTAGAGCTAGTCCTAATCTGGGTCCGTAACAACTCGGCGGTTGATTTTTGGCGCGCGCGCATTCATTTTGGTCAAAAGTGTTGCCGCCGAAAATGAATAAATCAAACCTGTCGTCTAGTTCCCGGCTGATACTTAAAGGTATTTTTAACCCTAAATCTTGGGTTAGATCGGTAAAACTATACGGTTCCGAAACGGTTGATTCTAAAACATCCGGTTTTTTCACTGTTAATCCGACTATTTCATCGGGATTGATGTTTAGATAATCTATATTATCTCTTATGGGGCTCTCAATGGTTTCAATTCTGTCGTATGTTAAAAGAGTTGGCAATAAGACTTCTTCAGCTGGGATCGCGGCCATTTCTTCAAGCGGTAGCAGGGGTTGGAGTTCTTGAGGTGGAGGTAATAATTCTTGAACCGTTTCTGTGCCCGGGTTGCCTCGTAAAAAGAACCACCAGATCTCTCCGATTACGAAAGTTAAAATAATAGCTCCTAAAATTGCCATAAAAACTAACTTTTTCTTGGAACTATTTTCTGATCTGGGTAAAACTGGAGTGGGTTTGGGTAGTTGGGGTAAAGGTGGCGGGGTTATTGGTGACGTTGGCCGGGGCAGTGGCGGCAACGGCGGTCGAGTTTGATTTGATTGCGCCGCGCCGGGAAATCTTACATTTAGCGAAGGCAAAGGTGGCGGTGTGGGTGAAGGAGTTAATGGTCTGGGCGCGCTTGGAGTTGGTTTAGATAATGATCTTTCCGTGGGTAAATCCAGCGGTGGACCGGAGTGGGCAAAAGATTGAGGTTGTTTTTGAGGTGGCATGATTGGTCGGCTTATGGGTGCGTTAAAAGGAGGATTTGGTTTTGAAACCGGTGGCCAGTTATTGTCCGATTGTATTTTTTCTTCGGTTGATCTCGGAACAAATTGATCTATTTTAGGAAACGATAGATTGGTTTTTTCCGGAATAATCGGTTTTGCGTTGGTTGGCTGTGTTGGAAGCGCGCGATTAAGTGTGGGTTCAATGGTTATTGGGGTATAAGCCGGAGCGCTTCCATTTTTTGATGATTCAAGATCGCCAGCCATAGTGCGGACGCGATAGGTCGGTAAGGTTTTAGGATCAGAGATTGTTGAAGAAAGAGGAGGCACAAACTTAATTTTCAATTTTCAAGGTTCAATTTTCAAACTATTTTTTGATAATTGAATCATTGAAAATTCAATGAAAATTGTGAATTGATAATTGAAATTTTAATATTTAGAGTTTTGCGCTTAGGGTTTATTTTCTTGCGCGTCTTTGAGGGATAGATTGATTCTGCCTTCGCTGTCTATATTCTTTACCGCCACCGGCACGATATCGCCAATTTTAACGATATCTTCAACTTTATTAACCCGGTAAGGCGCTAATTCGGAAATATGTATCAACCCTTGTTGTCCGGGCAGAATTTCGGCAAAAGCGCCAAAATTTAGAATTCTTACTATTCTGCCTTGAAAAATCTCGCCGGGCGCCACTTCGTGGGTTATGTTTTTAATCCACTCCAAAGCTTTTTGCGCGGATTCATCATTTTCAGAGGTGATGAATATCAAACCGCTGTCTTCAATATCTATTGTAACACCAGTAGCGTCAGTTATCTGGTGGATAGTTTTTCCACCGGAGCCGATAACGTCTCTAATTTTATCGGGGTTTATTTTTAAGGTTAATATCTTAGGGGCATATTGAGAGAGTTTTTCTCGCGGGGCCGGAATTACTTTTAGCATGGCCGCCAATATTTCCAAACGGGCTTTACGGGCTTGTTTTAAGACCGCTTCTAAAATTTTAGTAGTTACACCAGAGACTTTAACATCCATCTGTAAAGCGTTAATTCCCTCGGCGGTGCCGGCTACCTTAAAATCCATATCGCCATGATGATCTTCCGGGCCGGCTAAGTCGGTTATCACCGCAAAGTTACGGTCGGGATTTTTTTCATCTTCTATGAATAAACCCATAGCGATGCCGGCTACCGGTTTCTTTATTTTAACCCCCGCGTCCATTAGGGCCAGAGTTGAACCGCAGACCGAAGCCATGGAAGTGGAACCATTGGAAGATAAAATTTCAGTAACCACCCTAATAGTGTAAGGAAATTCTTCTTTAGAAGGAATAATCGGTTCCACCGATCTTTCCGACAAAGCGCCGTGGCCAATTTCTCTTCGGCCGGGAAAACCGATTCGCCCGGTTTCGCCAGATGAAAAAGGCGGGAAGTTATAATGATGGAAATAGCGCTTGGTGCCCACAAATTCCATGGTTTCAATGGATTGTTCCAGGCCGGGCGCGGCTAAAGTGGCGGCGCACAAGGCCTGGGTTTGGCCTCTTTGGAAAATGGCCGAGCCGTGGGTCCGGGGCAGCACGCCGACTTCTATATAAAGCGGCCTGATTTCATCCAGAGCGCGCCCATCCACTCTTTTTTGGGCGGTTAATATATTTTTATGAACAATCTCATCCAATTCTTCTTCTAAAAGAGTATCGGCTTCCGCCAAACTTTTTGGGTTTTTTCCGGATTCAACCAACCAGCCGAATAAATCTTTTTTTATTTCTTCAACGGCGTCGTAATTGTTGTTGCGCAAAATTTCTTCCAATTTCGCGCCTAAGCGGCTTTTTATTTCTTTTCTGAATGATTCATCGGGTTGAGGCGCCGTAGCCAGTATTTTCCCGCGGCCGACCTCATCGGCAAATTTATTTTGAAGCCCAATGAGTTTTTGCGATTCTATTTGGGCCGCGCTGAACGCCGCCACTAAATCAGCCTCGCCGACCTCGTTGGATCCGCATTCAATCATATTGACCAAATTTTCAGGTCCGGAAACAACCAAATCCAAATCGCCCGCTTCCCTTTCGGCATAAGTGGGATTGATTATTAGTTGTTTATTTTGGCCGCGACCCACCCTGACCGCGGCCACCGGCCCGTTCCAGGGGATGCCTGAAATAAGCAAAGCCGCGGAGGCCGCGGTTATGGCCGGTATATCGGGGTCATTCTGACCGTCAAAAGACAAGGTGGTGAGTATTACCTGGACCTCGTTTCTTAAACGAGAATTAAAAAGCGGGCGCAGAGTTCTATCTACCAACCGGCTGGTTAAGATGGCCTCATCGGTGGGACGCCCCTCTCTTTTTACCCAACGCGATCCTTTAATACGCCCGGCCGCGTACAGTTTTTCGTCAAAATCAACAGTCAGCGGAAAATAATTTATACCCGCCCGTTCGGTTTTGGCCATGACCACTGTGGCTAAAACCATGGTTTGGCCATAGCTGGCTACTACTGCTCCATGGGCCTGCTGGGCTAGACGCCCGGTTTCTAAAACAAGTTTTCTGCCGCCGATTTCAATTTCGGCTTTTTTTATTTCCATTTTATTTCTGGATCGGCTGTTTGGTGATTCCCAACCTCAAATTCATCCCAATACCCCGAAATTATTCGGAAAATTAGGATAAATTCGCCCGCCTGTTTTACAGGTGGTGATGTTTTGAATCACCTACGCCGTCCTTTTATTAATATTCCTATTGCCCAATAAATATTGCGGGCCGGAACCCAAATCTGTAAACATATCGGCTTCCTCAATCAATTTATTGGAAGTGCTTCTTTCAAAAGCCATAACTTCAACCTGGAGTCCGCTGTAAAATTTTAAGTATTCCACCAAAGGCACAAAATCGCCATCGCCCGTTATTAAAACAACGGCGTCCAACGCATGAGACAAACGGACGGCATCCACGGCTAAACCAACATCCCAATCGCCTTTTTTCATGCCGCCGGGGAAAATCTGCAGATCTTTAATTCTCATTTCTATGCCCAGTTTGGTTAAAGCGTCAAAAAATGATTTTTCTTCTCCGCTTTCAGTTTTGATAACGTAGGCAATGGCTCGCACCAATTTACGGCCGCTGATGGCTGCTTTTAGAACTTCCTTAAAATTTACCCGGCTGGAATAAATGTTGCGGGCGGAATGGTAAAGATTCTGGACATCTATTAACACTCCTACCCTTTGTTCCTTGTGTTTTATTGCGCTCATCTTTTGCCAATTTTATCTAAAAGCGAAGTCCAGCTGAGCTGGGCGAAGCGATTAGTTATAAAATTGAGCACCCCGCCCCAATTTTGCTTCGGTTGATTCGGCGCAGTGCGGCTGCCGAATAGGCAGACTCTGTTAAGGGCGAAGCGCTGCGCCCTTATTAGGGGTGGGCTACCTGCCTGCCGGCAGGTTCGCCACTCGCGCTTTCGCATGCCAGCATACGGCAAAATTGGGGCTGGGGTAAGGTTTTCTAGACAAAATTTGTTCACTTCATTCCAAATTTTGTAGAAAGCCCTTACTTTTTTAATCCTAATTTACGAATTAGCGTGTTATATTTTTTTTCGTCATTTTTCGATAGATAATCCAACAGGTTTTTTCTTTTGGCCACCATTTTAAGAAGCCCTCGGCGTGAATGATTATCTTTCGGATGTTTTTTTAAGTGTAAGGCCAGCCGCTCTATTTCTTCGGTAACCACGGCAACTTGGACACTGGCTGATCCAGTATCTTTTTCATGATCTTGAAAAGATTTGATTAATTTCTCCTTTTGTTTTGTAGTAAGCATAAATCAACAATCCGAATATTATTATTCGTTTTTAAGCGCCCAATTCATTTGTAATAATGTTAACACCCCTTAATATTTTTGGCAAACCCCACTGCTATTTTTCTAATCACTATTACTAATTTAACTATACTAATTATATATTGTCAATATAACTTAGGGTAGATTCAATCTGTTAACGCACCACTCCAGACTTCTAATGGTGTCCGATACCCGTGTCGTTTTCTTGGTCTCGTATTCAAAGCATACTCCACTGCAGCAATTTCTTCATCGGTGAC
>JACQLN010000006.1 GCA_016204035.1 Parcubacteria group bacterium
CTTAAACTGGGTATTAAAAACAGCTTGGCTTTGCCGCGCTTAAAAGCGGTGGTGGTCAATGTTGGTTTGGGGCGGGCAGTAACATCTAACACCAAGCCGGAAGATGTGATTAAAAAAGTCTCCGAAGAAATCACAACCATAACCGGCCAAAAGCCGGTAAACACGGTGGCTAAAAAAGCCATTGCTTCTTTTAAGACCAGAGAAGGTATGGCTATTGGTGTTAAAACCACTCTGCATGGCAAGAAAATGTATGATTTCTTGGAGAGATTTATTAGAATCGCTTTGCCCAGAACCAGAGATTTTAGAGGCCTTAAGATAAGTTCGGTTGATGAGGGCGGTAATTTGAATATTGGTATTAAAGATCACACTATTTTTCCGGAAGCAGTGGCGGACGCAGCCCATTCTTTCAGTCTTGAATTTACCGTGGTGGTGTCGGGATCAAATAAAAAAAACAGCTTGGAATTTTTTAGAGCGCTGGGTTTTCCGTTTGAAAAAAAGAATAAATAAAATGCCTAAAACATCTGTCATAGCCCGAGCCAAGAAAACACCCAAATTTTCCAGCCGCAAAATCAATCGTTGCTGGAAATGCGGCCGCAAAAGAGCTTATATGAGAATTTTCGGCTTATGCCGGATTTGTTTTAGGGAATTGGCCAATAAAGGAGAAATACCGGGAGTTAAAAAATCTTCGTGGTAAGGGCTTGGCCCAAAAGCGAGCCGCGTTTCGCGGCCCGCGGTTGGTTGCCAAACCTTATCCCGCACATAAATCAAAGAACAAATATGAATCAAATGATAAAATCAAGAGCAGTTAAAAGTCGGAAAGTTTACGATAACCCGCACAGTAAATTTATGTGCGGGATGCTCACTTTTGCAGCTAGATTTTATTCGCTGCAGAACAGCTCTAAAATCTAAGCAAAACTGGCAAATGACTGACCCAATATCGGACATGTTGATTAGAATAAAAAACGCCCAAGCTGTTAAAAAAGAAACAGTGGCTGTGCCGTATTCAAAAATGAAACAGGAATTGGCCCGAGTGCTTAAAGAATCCGGTTTTATTTTTGATTTTGAAAAAAAAGGACGGTCTATTGCCAACAAAAAATTAGAGTTAAAGCTTAAGTACCGAGACTCTTTTCCGGCTATAGCCAATACTAAAAGAATATCCAAGCCGGGGCAGAGAATATACCTAAAATACAGCGAGATTTTTCCCAAAGAATCCGGTTTTTTAAGGATCATTTCCACGTCTAAAGGTTTAATGTCGGATGGCCAGGCCCGCCGGCAAAAACTGGGCGGAGAAGTTTTGTGTGAAATATCATGAGTAGAATAGGCAGAAAACCAATAGTTATCCCCAACAATGTTGCCGTTGCGGTCTCCGACGGTTTGGTTACGGTCAAAGGCCCTAAAGGGGAACTTTCTTTTAGGTTGCCCAAAGAATTAAAGATAGCCAATGAAGCCGGCCGGTTGGATGTGACAGTTTCGGATAGTGAAGTATCCGACCATAAAAATTCTTTGTGGGGCACAGCTAGGTCCGTAATAAGCAATATGGTTAAGGGTGTGGTGGAGGGTTACGAAAAGAAAATGGAGATAGAAGGCGTTGGTTTTAAGGCGCAGCTTCAAGGCGATAAATTGATCTTGAATGTGGGTTTTTCACACCCCGTGGAAATCACGGCGCCGGCTGGCATATCTTTTAAGGTAGAAAAAAATGCTATTTTTATATCGGGCACCGACAAATTTTTAGTGGGTTCAGTAGCCGCTCAAATAAGAAAAGTTAAAAAGCCGGAGCCGTATAAAGGCAAAGGCATACGTTACGCGGGTGAGATCATTCGCCGCAAGGCCGGCAAGACAGCTACCGCCAGCGCCGCCTAGAAAAAATAAAATGAACAAAGACAGATCAAAAATAATAAAAAGGAAAATACGTCACCGCCGGGTGAGAGCTAAAATAGCAGGCACCAGCGAGCGCCCGCGCCTGGCTGTTTTTAGATCCAATAGGCATATTTATGCTCAACTTATAGACGACCGCAACCAAAAAACTTTGGTTCAAGGCGGTGATTTGTCTTTTAAGAAAGGAAAAACTCGGGTACAAACCGGCGATAAAAAAGATAATGTCGGCAAAACAGGTGTGTCAAAAAATGCCGGTCACGCTTTGGGCAAAATATTATTGGAAAAAGGTTTTGAAAAAATAGTTTTTGATCGCGGCGGCTACAGGTACCACGGCCGCGTCAAAGCTTTAGCTGACGGCCTAAAAGAAGCCGGAATTAAATTTTAATTAAATATCATGGCAGAATTTGCGCACAATCAAAGAAGGCCGTCGGGCGGCCGCTCTCCGTTCAAAGAAAGAAAAGACAGGGAGTTTGAGGAAAAGGTTTTGGAGCTTTCGCGCGTGGCTAGAGTGGTGGCCGGAGGCAAGCGTTTTAGGTTTAGAGCTACCGTGGTTATTGGCGATGGCAAAGGGCAGGTGGGGTTGGGCATTGGCAAGGGAGCTGATGTGGCCCAAGCGGTTCAAAAGGCCTCGTACCAGGCCAAGAAAAATTTGGTGCGCGTTCCCATCATCAACGGCACCATACCTTTTGAAGTTAAGGTTAAATACAGTTCGGCGATAGTATACTTAAAACCGGCTCCGCAGGGGCGCGGTGTAAATGCCGGCGGCGCGGTTAGAGTTGTGGCCAGTTTGGCGGGCATAAAAGATATTATTGGCAAGGTTTTATCCCGTTCCGGCAATAAAATAAATAATGCCAGCGCCACCATAGCAGCTTTCAAAATACTGGCGGCCAAGAATCATAAATAAATCTATGGATTTACATAATCTAAAACCGCATACCAAAATCAAAAAAAATAAAAGAATCGGCCGGGGCGGCAAGCGCGGCACCACTTCGGGTCGGGGCACTAAGGGCCAAAAGTCCCGCGCCGGACACAGAATCAGGCCGGCTATTCGCGATTTGATGATGAAAATTCCCAAAGCTCGCGGCTTTAACTTTAAGGGTTTTAAGGGTGATTTTATAGTGGTGGATTTAACGGTTGTTGAGGCCGGTTTCAGTTCTGGTGAAAAAGTTACACCCCGGACTTTGCTTGATCATGGTCTGGTTTCTTTCAAAAAAGGCGCCTTGCCCAAAGTTAAGATTTTGGGCGCGGGCCGGTTGACCAAAAAGCTTATTTTTGAGAACTTGGCCGTGACTCAATCGGCCGCCCGAAAGATTTTGGCGTTGGGGGGCGAGATAAGGGCTTTGCCATAACGTTTTCATAGATGAATAAATTTTTTCAAGTTTTTAAGATACCGGATCTAAGAAAAAAAATATTTTTTATACTGGCCATGCTGGTGGTTTTTAGATTGGTTTCGGCCGTGCCTATGCCCGGCATAGACCGGGCTAAGCTGGCCGAGTTTTTTGCGTCTAACCAATTTTTAGGTCTGGTGAGTTTGTTTACCGGCGGCACTCTGCAAAATTTTTCGGTGGTTCTTTTGGGTTTGGGGCCTTACATCACGGCCTCCATTATTATGCAGCTTTTAACCATGATTTTTCCCAACTTGAGGGAAATGTACATGGAATCGGGTTCGGAGGGTCGGGCTAAGTTTAATCAATTCTCGCGGCTTTTAACCGTGCCTTTGGCGGCCATGCAGTCGGTGGCCACAGTATCTTTGTTAAAAAGCCAAGGGATTATCAGCCAATTGGCCGCTTTCGATTTTGTTACCTTGGTGGTTACGGTTACGGCCGGCTCGGTTTTTTTGGTCTGGCTGGGCGAAATTATTTCTGAAAAAGGCATCGGCAACGGTGTTTCCTTATTGATATTCGCGGGTATTATCGCCCAATTACCCATAAGCATCGGGCAAAGCCTGGTGGCTTTTGATGCCGGCCAAGTTTTTAACTATATCATTTTTACCGCGGTGGCCGCGGCGGTTATTGCCGGCGTGGTGGTGATTTCGGAAGGCCAACGCAACATTCCCGTGGCTTTCGCCAAAAAAGTGCGCGGCCGCAGAATGTACGGCGGTTTTTCCAGCCACATACCTTTGCGCGTCAACCAGGCCGGAGTCATTCCCATAATCTTCGCTTTATCTATTTTGCTTTTTCCGGGCTTGATCGCCCAGTTTCTTTCCAGTTCCAGCATCGGCTGGCTGGCCGGCGCGGCCCGATCGGTGGCCGCTTTTTTCCAGCAGCCGCTGACTTACGGCATTATGTATTTTTTTCTGGTGGCCGTGTTTACGTATTTTTACACCGCGGTTACGTTTGATCCCAAGGCCATATCGGAAAACGTTCAAAAGCAGGGCGGTTTTATTCCGGGTATCAGGCCGGGCGAGCCCACGGCGAGTTTTATTGCCCATGTGGTTAGCCGCATCACTTTGGTGGGCGCTTTGTTTTTGGGCACCATCGCGGTTTTGCCGCTGGTGGTCCAGCGAATGCTGGGCATCACCACTTTGACTTTGGGCGGCACGGCGCTGTTGATCGTGGTCTCGGTGGTTTTGGAAACCATGCGCCAGATCAACGCTCAATTGACTCTGCGGGAGTACGACACGTTTTAAGGCCGGCGGGCGCGGTTGCAATAGTTTTTTGTTTGGTTTAGAATGAAAACAAGTTCACGGTGGCGTCTCGCGAACGGTCGTCATCGTGTTTCACGGTAACCCATCAAAAAGGGGATCAAGATGAGGTATCCGTTGAAAGTGGAGGGATAAGGGTGTGTGCCTAAGGTCAGGCCCACACCCAAAAACTCCATAACCGAGTTCTTTCGTGGGCTAGTCCCACACACTGCCGCCTAAAGCGGCAAACCAAGGCCGAGCATGACTCGGCACACGGGTCACTACGCCAAGCGTAGTGACCCGTCTTTATTTTGCCAAAGTAACCCTTCGACTCGCTGACTCGCTCAGGTCGTTCGACTCCGAGAGTCTCAGACTCGCAGAGGTATTTTAGCCTCTGTCTAATAACCTCGCCGCAAAGCGGTGAGGTAGTGAGGGCTAAAATAGAAACAAAGGATAAATCAGATAAATAACCATAGACAAGCCCACCAACAAGGCGGCGATTGTCCAGAAAATCCGAATTGTTTTTTTATGTTTATTCACGTTATTATAATACCATGCGGCCAGGGGAACTAGCCACGGTTTTGAAAAAAAAATGGTTGGGGTTAAGTTTACTTACTCTTCTTGTTTTGGTTTTGGGCTACTTAGGCCTAAGGGAATTTTGGCGCTGGTGGGCCATCAACCGCGAGTATAAAGATATTAAGGAAGAGATTGTTAAACTGGATGCCCGCACGGGCGAGCTTAAAAAAGAATTGGAGGATTTGTCCCAGCCGGTGGCTATGGAAAAGGAAGCCAAGGCCCGCCTCAATCTAAAGCGCGAAGGCGAATCGGTTTTGATTGTGGTCAGTGAAGATAATTTTCCCGAAGAAAATTTTTTTACCTCCGAGAGCCAGGGTTTGTTAACGCCGCTAAAATCATGGTTGTTGGCGAAGCTGAACAATCCTGAAAGTATTTGGTTTAACTTAAATAATTGGAAAACTTATTTTTTCCCTTAACATTATGATTATAAAGCGACTGCATATAGGAGTTTTGGTGGCCACTTTGGCTTTAACAGCGGGCGGGCTTTCCAGCTACACTCTGTCTAGGAACGGCTATTTTCCCGCGGCCGCCGTAGGCGGCGATTGGATCAGTTATCGCGAAGTTAAAGAAAACGCCGACGTTTCCCGCCGCATTTACGCGCAGGGTTTGGCGGGTTCGGGCGACGATCTGGACGTTCTTTTTAAGAGGGGTTCGGAAGGCGAGCTTTTTAGAAGGTCTTTGGAAAATTTAATCGTCAATTCCATTATCAGATCGTCCGTGACCGCCGAAGTTTTGGGAAAAGCCCAAAAAGAAGTTGAAAATAGTTTTAACGGCGCCACGGCGGCCAATTTGTCGGGGGTGGTAAAAAATGTTTACAATTGGGATCCGGCCAAATTCAAAACCAAAATTTTAGAACCGCAGGCCTTGATGCAGGTGCTGGCCGAAGAAAAAGGAGCGGATTTTGACGCTTGGTTGCAGGCGGCCAAATTAAAATCCAAAGTTAAAATTTGGTTCGTGCCGTTTGAATGGCAGGATGGGGAGTTAAAGAGTAAGTAGTTGGTAGTTTGTAGTGAGTAGTTTGTAGTTAAGAATAAGGCGAGTGTGGTTCAATGGCAGAACACGACCTTCCCAAGGTTGAGACGAGGGTTCGATTCCCTTCACTCGCTCCACAATTAGAC
>JACQLN010000007.1 GCA_016204035.1 Parcubacteria group bacterium
AATTAAGCCAGCCGAAGGCGCTGTTGTTTTCAATAAATTCGGCGACACTGCCAGCCGGCTGGTTAAACCCGCTTTTTTTTAAGTATGAATTTATCTCCGCCAACCGCGGGAAAATAACGCTTTCTTCTGAATTTACCAAAGTAAAACTGGAAGTGCTTAATAACTTGGCGTTAAAACTGTTAAAAGCCGAGGCCACAAAATTGTTTTTTCCGGAAAATAAAAACGCTCCGGCGCTTAAAGGCACCACCAGTATAAAAAAAGCGGCCAGATACGTTCTAAACTTAAATCCATCGTTTTCTCCGGAAGATTCGGTTTCTTTGTCTTCGGCTTTTCCTTGGAAACTCCTCCGCCTTTTAGCCAGTTCCTTAAGTTCAAAAATCCTTTCCGGGGCCGACAAGCTGACGCGGAACCAGTCGTCTTCAACCCTAAACTGATCTTGTTCCGGCTGATCAAAAGGCGCGGCCGGCCAATCCGGCGGCGCGATGTTGAGTTTTATTTCAACCAATCCGTCATTTTTAATTGGATCAGCTTCCCTGTTTAAGGCTAAATCCGGGTAAACATCGCGCCGAGGCGGTTCAATTCGGCTGAATTTTTTTATCAGCTCCGCGTCTTTTTTATCTATATTTTCCAGTTCGGCCAGAATCTTTTCGCGCGAATTTTCGGCAAGCACGGGAGTGTTTTTAATAAAACTGCGTTCAGCGCTCAGCAACTGGCCAAACTGATGGTGCGGCTTTTTTTTAGTGAATATGGCCCGGGTTAGCGGATCCGCCGATTCATTAGTAATAGCCAGATCAGCTGGCCACACCGGTTCGCTCAAAAGGTCAAATTCCAAAACATCCGGCTCCGGTAATTCCTCTTCATTATTATAGATTAGAGATTTTATTTTTTTAACTTTAATTCTGCCGGAAGCAACGGAATTGGCAGCGCGGCGAGGCGGAATTTTATTGGGATTTATAAAAACAAAATCCGAACTCATAAGTAACAAGGAAACTTAAAAATATATCTTTAAGCATACTCCAGCCACTTCCATTTTACAATCGTTTCCATCCCCATAATCCGTAAAATAACAAAACACCCGACTCGCCTAGAGAGTTGGGTGTTTCTGTTAAGAAAGCCGTAAGCCGAATTCTGTGCCAATTTGTCCTGTGAGTGTGCTAACACGAACAGCTGACAAAATGAGCACCCGCCAAAACTTTTGACAAGCAAAAGTTGGGCGGGTCGTCAATTTTGTAGTCGCTCGTCAAACTCGCGAACAAAATTGCGATGATCATTCATCTGGGATCCCGATCGCTCGGAACCTCTAGCGACTCTTCCGCGATAATAACTGTCATTATCGGGACACGGTCTTGCACCAAGTGGGGTTTACAACCGATCAGTATCGCTACTGACCGAAGTCGCGTTTGGCGCGACACTTTTCACCTTTTGCCGAACCGCAGACGACGCTGACCTTACGCTGACTACGCGGAATTACTTCCGTGTTGATCCGCGTTTGATCTGCGTGATTCAGCGGCTGGTTAGTATAGTCTCTGTTGCGAGCGCTCACGAAATCAGCTGACATCCATGAACGCACCTCCAACGTTATGTCGGAGACTTTCCCTGGGCTTCTTCCAAACCGCAGACCGACGCTGACTTTACGCTGACTACGCGGAATTACTTCCGTGTTGATCCGCGTTTGATCTGCGTCTTCCGCGATATGGGTTACTCCCGGTTGCATTTCGCAACCACTTTTTTGCCAATTTCATCTGAAGCGTTAGCGAAGCTATGAAATTGAGCACCCCGCGAAGCCCGTTAGGGCGAAGCGGGGTCCACCGTCGCTAAAGCTATGGTGGACGCTCAATTTTGTAATTGCTCGCCAAGCTCGCGAACAAAATAGGCGGTGTTCGGACTTTCCTCTCCAACGCAACGTCGGAGCGATCATCTCACTTTCTTAACATTTTAATGATACTCCATAAAAAGTCCTGGGTCAAACATGGGTATCGGATATGTATCTTAACCTAAACAACCTAGATCAGCGGGGTCAAATCTTTCCGATTATCACCCATATCTTACTATCAACCATACGATCGTATGATAAATAGTAATATATAATCAGATCTAAAAATAGCATGGTTTAGTAAATTTATAACTAAAATATATCAATAGTACCTTTTTTATCAACACTCACTATATGAACTTTACCTTGAAGTCTTAAATCTTTCAAAGATTTAAGAAAATCCTCCGGCAAAGGACTATACCCAATCCAAACACTCCTTTGAAGTTGACTATAACCACAACCAGTTAATTCATCCCTTATCAAATCCCTTTTTCTTCTTTCCATTTCGGGAATATCATACATCACCAACCGTGGAATACCGTCTGGTTTAATTGCTTTCTTAAAATTCAAACCGACACTAATTTTTTCCTTGCCTTTTGGTGTTAAAACCCAACTAGCCCAACGCCGATCACTTTTTTTAGCTATAAGACCTTGCTGACGTAAACGAGTAAGCACAGCCGAAAAATTAGGCCGGGAAAATTCATAACCATCGGGCAACCCTAAAACTCTACGCCACATTTTACCCTCAACGCGATTACGCGGGAACAAACTTTCTAAAGATAATTCCCCAACTTCAGAAATTTTCTCTAAGACAATCCTGGAAAAATTTTTAACTTTATCATTCATTTTTTTAATCCTTAATATCTATATTACTACTTTATTACGATCGTATAAAGTATAGTAAGATAGATTATGCATAATATGTGTTGGGTATATATGTCGAGTATATTTGAATACAGACACTGTCTAAAATAAAACCTCGCGTGGTAAAAACACGCAAGGTTCGGTTCTTTTCCGACAATATAATAGACGGGGGCATGCAAGACGTGAGTAGGAATCCAGTGATCTCCGCCTTGTCCCTTTACTGCCAACTGCGGCACTGCATTGGTGATACACCCTTTAGCAAGGATCCTGCCGGCGTACGATCTTCGTCGTCGTCATCATTTCGATCGTCTCCGCTTAGCTTCAACCTTTTTAAGAGAAGGTGCTTTTACAGAGTGCCGGCATCACGAATCCATTGGAAGGGTTGGATTCCATTCCAAGGCGCCCCCGTCTATATCCTGCTTAAAAAGAACACAAATTACAATAATTTCTCGCTTTCTCCTTTGCCGTCCAGCGCCTGGTTGACCAGTTCGTCGGCCCGTTTATTGGCTTCACGCGGAATTGATTTAAAAATAAGCTTACCGAAATCAAACTTAAGATTCCAGACCTTCATGAACAACACCTGCATTCTTTCTTCGTTAACCTTGTATTCACCGGCCAGTTGCGAAGCGATAAGTTCGCTGTCTACCCTAAATTCCACCATCAAATTTTTGGTTTTTTCTTTGCCAAAAAATTGTTTCAATTTTTTCAAAGCAAAAATTACCGCTTCGTATTCGGCTTCGTTGTTGGTGGAAATATCTTCCAGTTTAGCGCCGTATTCTTTTAATTTTTGACCGGACTCGTTTAATACCACCACGCCCACCGCCGCCGGGCCGGGATTACCCCTGGAACCGCCGTCGGTATAAACAATGATTTTAGAGTTTTTAATCATGAAATATATAAGAAACATCGTCCCGAGCGGCTCATGGAGATGACCGAGACTACAATTGAGAGGCCTCCATGTCGTCCGCGGAGGGACGATGTTTCTGGAATTCAACAAGAAGTGGTTCTGACACTATCCAGTTTTTTATAATCAACAAGCTTTAATTGTATCTCCTTACTGTCGTTCCATTCATTTTCATCCAATTCGTAAACCACATCTAAAGTGTCGCCGATTTTGAAATCTTCGGCAAGTCCGTTGTGCCGGAAAAATAAAATCGGAAATTCTTTGCCGGTTTTTTTATCATGGGCGAAAATTTTAAGATGAGCTCCGTTTTGCCCCAATAAAACCAGTTTTCTAACCTCAACATTTTTGGTTAAAAACCTGGGTTTAGGATTAGCCAGGCCAAACGGTTCAAATTTTTCCAGCAAACCCATTAAATCCCAGTTGATTTCGCCAAAAGAAACTTCGGCGTTTATATTCAGCTTTTTTCTTAATAATTCCGGAGTTAAAACTTTTTGGGCGTACTCGTTTAATTTTTCTCTTATCGTTTCTTCGTCTTCCGCCTTAAAAGTAGAGCCCGCGGCCGCCGGGTGGCCGCCGTATTTTACCAAATATTTAGAAACATAATTGAGGGCATCTATTAAACTGAAACCGTTTACACTGCGCAACGACCCCCGGCACAAGCCATCGTCTCTTTTTTCAAAAATAAGCGCTGGCCGGTAATACTTTTCCGAGGCCTTAGCCGCGACCAAGCCGACCAAGGTCAGCGGCCAAGCCGGAGATCCTTCCATTATAAATATGGGAATTTGAGAACGCTTTAATATGGCGACATCAAGTTCTTTTAATATTTTTTCCGTAATCCGCTGGCGTTCGCGGTTGTTCTGGTTCAAAGTTATTACCAGTTCTTGAATTTTAGATTCGTCGGGAGAATTCAAAAGTTCGTAAGCCAGATTGGCATGGGCCATGCGACTGGCCGCGTTCAAACGCGGGCCCAAAGAAAAACCCAAAGTCATGGCATCCAAATTGGTTGATAACGTTTCAAGGTTGTGCCGGGCTTTGATGCCAGACGACTCCATAAGCATTTGCAAACCGACCCTTTTTGTTTTAGCTAGAACAAAAAGCCCGTATTTAACAAAAACCCTGTTTTCGCCCAGCAGCGGCACCATATCGGCCACCGTGGCCAGAGCCACCAAATCTAAAAGCCATTTGCTTTTACCCTCCGAAGCTTTATGCGTAGGAGGGCTACTTTGAGTCAAACCGAGATACAGCTTAAACGCCAGGCCGGTGCCGCACAAATCCTTAAACGGATAACTATCGCCTGTTTGGTGCGGATTTATGAAGGCCGCCGCGGCCGGCCGGCCGACAATAACCTTATGATGATCCACCACGATCATATCTACGCCGCGGTCTTTAGCCCATTGCACTTCTTTATTATTGGTAGTGCCGCAATCCAAAGTTACAATCAAGTTGGCGCCGGCCGCGGCCAACTGTTCCAGAGCATTCTGATTAACCCCATGTCCTTCTTTCTGCCGGTCAGGTAAGTAGATCTCGAAAGGATAATTTATACCCCTAAAATACTCGCTTAAAACCGTGGCCGCCGAAACACCGTCCACATCGTAGTCGGAATAGATAACAATTTTTTCTTTGGCCAGAACGGCCTTATGGATGCGTTCGCAGGCCAACCGCATGTCTTTTAATAAAAAAGGGTCGTGGAGATCCCGTTCGTACTCCGGCTTAAAAAACCGATCTATTTTTTCGGCGCTATCCAAACCGCGCTCCCAAAGTAATTGGGGTATAATCGAAAAATATTGCTTAAATTCGGACAAAAAGTCAGAAGGTGGAGCAGGCGATAAATCCCAACGGTATTTCATATTTATAAGTCGGCATCATTCCGAACAACTCTTCAGCCCGGCTCCGGGCAGGGTTCAAAGAGGTTAGGATAATAAAAGAGAAATATCGTTCCGAGCTGCCTCATGGAGATGACCAAGACTACAATTGAGAGGCCTCCATGCCGGCTGCGAGGAACGATGTTTCTCGAATGTTGGGTGGAGCAAAGAATGACGCTGACAATCAAGATTGATTTTCCAACGCAATAATCCCGGGTAATTCTTCTCCAGCTAAAAATTCCAGCATGGCTCCGCCGCCGGTGGAAACGTAAGTCATTTTATCTATTAAATTTTCTTCGGTCAAAAAACTTATTAAATCTCCCCCGCCGATTATTTTCTCGCCACGGCTTTCGGCTACCGCCTTAGCCACCACCAGCGACCCTTTTTTGAAAGCGGGAACTTCGGTCAGACCCAGCGACCCGTTCCAAATAATCATTCTGGCACTTTTTATAACTTTTTCAAAAAGAGCCATGGTGTCGGGGCCAATATCAATAATAAATTCATTTTCTCCAACTCGCCCGATCGGCCGCACATTCAAACCATCCGGTCGATTCAGCGACCGGGAAACAGCCACGTCCACGGGCAGATGCAGATGATTGGAAACTATATCCATTTTTCTTGCCTCACTTACCAGATTTTCATCCACCATGGATTTACCCACGGCGAGACCGCGGGCATAAAGCAGGGTGTTGGCCAAAACTCCCCCCAAAAGAATACCGTCCGATTTATCCAAAAACTCCTTAACTAATTTTAATTTGGTGTCGGCCTTGGCTCCGCCCATTATCAGCACCAGCGGCCGGCGGGGTTGGGCGCGAACCATGGATAAAACGGCTATTTCTTTTTCCAGTAAAAAACCGGCGTATGATTTTAAGAATTTGGGCAAGCCGACAATGGAAGCGTGAGCGCGGTGCGAAGCCGCGAAAGCGTCGTTAACAAACACATCGCCGTAAGCGCTTAAACTTTGGGCGAAAGTTTCGTCGTTGGCTTCTTCTTCTTTATAGAAACGAAGGTTCTCCAGTAAAACAGCCCCGCCGTTTTTTAAGTTATTGATTGCTCGTTCCACAGCAGCGCCTAAAACATCATGGCTGAAGAACAAATCCGCTAGCCACAGTTTTTTAAGCTTTTCAAAAACGGGGTACAAACTATAGTGAAGATCATGGCCTCGGGGCCGGCCCAGATGCGCCAAAATAATTATTTTGGCGCCGGCTTGGGCCAAATAATCAAGCGTCGGCACAACCGCGCGAAGCCGCCACTCCGACCCCGCCGGCACTTCGCCTTCCTTTATGGGCACGTTAAAATCCACCCGCACCAAAACTTTCTTGCCTTTAACATCACCTATAGATTTTAGAGAAGGCAACATAAATATATTAAAAAATTTAACGGGAAACAGAAACTATCGCGGCAAATTCCTCGGCGCTAAGCGAAGCGCCGCCAACGAGAGCCCCGTCAATGTAGGGCTGGCTTAAAAACTTTAGAGCGTTTTCGGAAGTCACCGATCCGCCGTATAAAAACTTTATTTTTTTAGACGGCTCGCCAAACATCTTGAAAGCGGCATGTTTTAACTCACCGATGATCTGGTTGGACCTGGCGGGGCTATCGGCTTGGGCGCCGGGCGTGGTGCTGATAGCCCAAACCGGTTCGTAAGCCACCGTCAGCCGAGCCAAGTCGGCCGTTTCCAAACCGGCCGCGCTTTTTTTGAAACTGTCTATAATTTCATCGGCCTCATCGCCCCGCTGAAGCTCGCCCACCGCGGCGATAACATTAAAATCCTGCGCTAGCGCGGCTTTGATTTTTTTATTGACATCTTCATCGCTCTCGCCAAAAATCCGCCGGCGTTCGGAATGCCCCACCAACACCCAGCCAATCCCAACATCTTTAAGCATAGCCAACGAAACTTCACCGGTATAAGCCCCGCGCGCTTCCCAAAAAACATCCTGCGCGCCCCAAGCAATCTGTTTGAATTTTTTGACCAGTTCCTCCAAAAAAATAAAGGGCGGCAATAAAACCGTCCTTTCAAAATCTTCGGCTTTAATGGCGTAATTGACGCCCGAAGTCAACGCTACAGCTTCATTAAGCGTGGACGGATTAAGTTTCCAATTGCCGACTATTAGTTTCACTAGAGTGAGTCTGCCGTCTTGAGCGACTTCAAGGAGGTTCCAGTTAAATTATAGAGAGAGAGGATGGAAGAGCTCCTCCTTGCAGGAGCGAAAGATGGCAGACGAACGAAAATTTATGTTTTTATTCCCCTTAAATACTCCGCGGCTTCGTCGGGATCCACGTCTATCACCTCGCCGCCGGTGCCCAGTTCAAACCCGCCCCAAATGTTGAGCCGCGGGTTTATTTCCAGATGCCAATGGTAATAGTCGTATTCGTGGTCGCGTTCGGCCGGCGGGGTATGTATAAAAAAATTGTAAGCGGGGTTGTTTAAGCCGTGGTAGATCTTGGCCAAAGAAATTTTTAAGGCCTCGGCAAAATCAACCGTTTCGCCGTCGCTTATGTTTTCAAAATAGGATTGGTGCGTTTTGGGAAAAATCCTGACTTCGTAGGAAAACCTGGGCACGTACGGCACCACAGCCACAAAAGATTTGTTTTCAAAAATAATCCTTTTTTTCTCTTTTAATTCCCATTCTAAGATATCGCAGTGCACGCACCGGCCCCTTTCTTCTTTATATTTTCTGGAACCCTCCAAACTGCGGCGAACATCGGCCGGTATAAACGACAAAGCCATTATTTGCGAATGGGGGTGCGAGATGGACGCGCCGGATGGGCGGCCGTGATTATGAAATATCAAAATGTAATCGACGCACATTTTTTGCGACAACTCTAAATACCTTTCCCGATACACTTTTATTATCTGCCCCGCCTCGGCAACTTCCAGTTGGGCTAAAGACCGGCGATGATCCTTAAACACCACCACTTCGTGGTAGCCGGCATTGTCTTTAACTAAATATAGGCCTTCTTTTGATTCGGCGCGGCAGTTTTGCCCCTCCATAATGGGAAATTTATTTTTCACCACCTGAACCGCCCAACCGCTTCCATCAGCCAAAGGATATGTTTTAATCACCTCGTTGCCGTGTTCTTTGGGGTTTTCAAAAGGGCAAAGATTGATTGGGGTTTCACGTTCCGGGGTTCCGGACGACTTAAAGGCCTCCGGGCGTTTAGCCCGGCCGGTGGAAATTACCACCCAGTCCCGGCCAACCGGATCCTGGCGGAGCTCCGAAATATCTTTAGTTTTTTTATTGTTCACAAAAAAATCATTCACTAGTAAATTATCAATTTACAATTTACAATAAATTTTCAATGATTCAATTATCAAAAGTGTTTGAAAATTGTTTAATTGATAATTGATTGAAAATTGGGATTTGAAAATTGAAAATTATTTGTATTTCCCCGTCCGTAAGTGCCACCAAATTTTTACCGTTTCCAGTAAAGCGTTTAAGTACCCGGATAATTTTACGTGGCTTTGGGTATCGTTCTTCCAGTAAACCGGTATAATGCCAATTTTTAAGTTAAATTTTTTGGCCAGAGCCAAAACCTCCACATCAAAAGCCCAGCGATTTATGGTGGTTTGGGAAAATATTTTTTCGGCCGCCTGGGCGGTAAAACCCTTAAAACCATTTTGAGTGTCCCAAATTCCCGGCACCGCCAAAAATTGAATCAATAAATTGCCCATATCGCCTAAAAACCTTTTGAGGACGGACTGGGGCACGGCCTGGGTCGCGCCAACGGCGTCGCGGTAGTCGCGCGAACCGATAACCACATCAAAACCGCCGTGGAATTTAGCCAGCATTTTTTCCAAGTGGCCGATGTCAGTGGAATTATCGGCGTCGCTAAAAACCCTTATCTCGCCGCTGGCCGCCAGCAGCCCTTGGCGCACCACATAGCCCTTGCCGTTATTTTCCTTGTTATTGATTATTTTAAGAGGCGCCCATTCGCGGGCAAAATTTTCGGCCACCTCGGCCGTCCGGTCTTTAGCCCCGTCCACCACCATCAAAACTTCGTACGAATAATTTTGCGCCGATAAATATTCTTTTATCCTGGCTAAAGTCCTGCCGATTCTTTTGGCTTCGTTGTAGGCGGGAATCACAAGCGACAAGTATGGTTCCTTCATAGAATTTATTGTAACAAATAAACACCCCGTAGTGAATTTTACCTATTCTTGATAATTCCGACGGCAACGTTGGAATTGGCAAAATTCTACTACGGTGAACAAAATTAAGACAATAAAAAAACGACCGCCGCCTGCCGGGCGAGGCCGTTGAAGTTATTGCTGTTATAGAGACAACCATTCCTCTCTGTTGGGATCGGGCACGCAGGCCAACGCGTCCAAAAAAATCCAAACAAGTACCGCGAGAACTATAAACCCGACATAGCCGATTATCATGCAATACCTCCTTGGTTGTTACTCCCACGCCATAAAAAAGAGTTAACTTTATAATAAAAGAACTCTGATCACATCGAAAACCAACCAACATACCGCTATCATTGCAGTCCAACATATTGCCGAAAAAAGAACAGCTACAATCATAAACAAAAATGCTACCAACAACCTCATCTATTACCTCCTTCAATTTGAGGAATATCTTAAAAGTACCACCGCTGACAAGAAACGTCAAATCAACTTAATTTATCTAAATATGTCTGCAAAATTAGCGCGGCCGAAGATTCATCTATTTTTTGAGAATTTTCAGCGGCCATTTTGGAACTGAAAATTTCGTTTACGGTTTCTACGGGAGTATCGGTGCGGGCTTCCACGTCTTCGGCAAATTCCGTGATCTTATCCGCAAAATCGTTTTTTCGGCCGTCAAAACTCACCGGCACTCCCACAACGATTTTTTCTATGACTTCGGTTTTAACAACATAGGCTAGTTCGTTTAGCAAACCGGGACCGTTGATTATGGTCTTAAAAGGCGTGGCTATTTTAAGCCGATCGTCCCCTTTGGCCAAGCCGATTCTTTTTTCGCCGTAATCTATGCTTAAGTAGTTCATAAATTCAGTTAATAAACGGAGTCGAGTTTCCGTTTCCGCCCAAGAAAAGAAACATCACCCCGAACTGCCCTCATGGAGAAGACTTTAATGTTTTTTAAGATGAGAGGCTCCGTGACAGGCAGTGAGGGGTGATTTTTCTTGGATGTAAATAAGTAAACTCAATAGAAAACGGAAAGTTGGCAAAATCGATTGATGAGTAAACAGTAGCCAGAAGTTATTTTTCTATATAGTACAACACTACCAAGGAACCTATAAAAAATAAAAATTCAAAAACGGCAATGGGGTGCAATTTGAAATAAAAATTTCTTAACCAGTGGTCGTCGCCGTGGCGACGGATAACTTCTTTAAGCTCGGCCGGCGGCCAAGAAACCAAAAATTTGAACGAGAACTTGCCGTTCTTTTCGGAAAAAAATTTATAAGACCTGCGGGAAAACGGCCAGAGCCATTTGATACCCCACCCCATGCCCACGCTGTCGTGCAAGAAATGGGCTAGAACCGTTAAACCGAAAAGCGCGCCATAGACCTGCCCCCAAAACCAATAAACCAGCGCCAGCACAGGTAAATACGTAAGTGGAAAATGCGTGAGTTCGCGGTGATGCCCTTGCACGCGCCCGCCCACACGGCCGCGTTTAGCCAGTTCTAGAAAAATATCCAAATCAGGCAGTAAAGAAAAACCAACTCCGGCCAGTATTAATCGGTACAACAAATCCACCTCAAAAAAATTAGATAATAAAATAGAAAATAAAATACCTACGCCAATATCTAGAAACATAAGATAATTTTCAAGTTTCAAGTGCCAATTATCAATGAATGATCAAGTGTTTAATTTTCCAAATACTTGATAATTGGATCCTTGAAAATTTATTGAGCGTTGAAAATTGATAATTAAAAATTTTATTACAAAGAAGTCAGTACTTCCACGCCTTTAGCCGAAACGGCCACTGTATGTTCAAAATGAGCCGCCAAACTTTTATCTTTGGTTTGGTACACAAATCCATCCAAACCCATTTCCACTTGCGGCCGGCCCACCGCTACCATTGGTTCTATGGCTATAACCATACCTTCTTTTAACACCGGCTCGTCGCCCGGTTCGCCGTAATTAGGCAAATAAGGATCTTCCTGCAAACCGCGGCCCACGCCATGCCCCGTTAGTTCGCGCACTACGGAAAACTTGGCCGATTCCACATGGCGTTGAATTTCGCGGGCAATGTCGCCCCAAAACACGCCCGGTTTAACCATACTTACAGCCAAATCCAAAGCGCCCTCGGTAACCAACATTAACTCTTCGGCTTTACCGGAAACACCCCCCACACCTAAAGTTATGGCGCTGTCGGTGTGATAACCGCCATATAAAACACCTAAATCCAAACTGACCACATCCCCGCTTTTAAGCGTGCGTTCGTCGGGTACGCCATGAACAACTTCATTGTTTAAGGAAATGCATAAACTGGCCGGGTACGATTTTTTGGCGCCAGCCGGCTTATAACCCTTAAAAGACGGTTTGGCGTCATAACCCAAAATCAATTTTTCGGCTAAATCATCCAGATAATTCAAACTAACCCCGATTTTTATTTCGGAGGCCAGTTCTTGTAAAACA
The DNA here is from genome assembly GCA_016204035.1 of Parcubacteria group bacterium. Taxonomy (GTDB): domain Bacteria; phylum Patescibacteriota; class Minisyncoccia; order JACQLN01; family JACQLN01; genus JACQLN01. Next base: position 12,030 of record JACQLN010000007.1, read on the forward strand.
CGCGCCAGGATTTTTCCACCCTGGCGCATGATTTCTATTTCTTTTTCCGATTTTATATGAATCACTTTAAGTTCAGGGCCTGTTTGATGCGCGCATGGATTTCTTCTATACTACCGAGCCCATCAACCTTAATCAACCGACCCGATTTTTCATAGTACTCAATCGCCGGCAGAGCTTGGGTATTGAACCATTCTAAACGGGATCGGATGGCTTGTTCGGAATCATCCTTCCGGCCGCGTTTTAATAAACGCGTTACGGCTTCGTCTTCGGTAATATCCACCAAAATAACTTTAATGTCGGCGCGCCCCAGCCACAACAAGACTTCGTCCATTTCCCGAGCTTCGTCCAAACGCCGGGGCGAACCGTCTATGATTAAATTTTCCCGGCCGGATTTTAAGCTGTCAATAAGTTTTCTCTGCCACAAAAAAGCCGCCAGCCATTCGTCGGGCAAACCCCCGCCTTCCACAATCTCTTTTACTTTCCGCCCGGCCGCGGTTTCGGTTTGGGCCAGTTCCCTAAAAAGATCGCCGGTGTAAACGTACAGGCAGGGCTCTATCAGTTTTTTTAACAACTCGGCCTGCGTGCCTTTGCCCGAACCCGACCGGCCTAAAATTATAATTGTTTGAGGAGACATTTTATTTATTTAGATTGTAACACAGCTTGATAACCGGCTTAAATAGCCGTTTTGGTTTTAGTGTGTTTATCCACTTTTGGCCTAAGCTTAGCTTAGGCCATGTTAGATTTTATGTGTCATTCGGTTCGGGTCGGGTATAACTTGACATATAGATATTATGGCGGTATCGTATACAAACTACCAAACGGTAGAGTTCTTACCACCAAAACCAACCTAAGGAGGTTGATATGAGCAGGCAATCATGGGGAGATTACGAGGACGCCGCGAAGCGCGGCCCGATGGCGATTGCCGTCAAGGTCATTCTCGCGCTATTTGTGCTCGGCGCTTTTACCAGCGTCATCGGCTACGGCCTCGGCTGGTTCGGCGAAGCGGCCAAGGTGGCGCAGGAGGAATTCGGGCCTCGCGCGGCGTTGGAGAAGTACGAATGGTTCAAGAACGCCGCCGCCCAACTGGAAAAGAAGCAGGCGGACATTACGGTTTACGACGGACGCCTGACGGCGATTAATGAGACCTACAAAGATCTCGCTCGCCAGAAGTGGCCGCGCGAAGACCGCGAACAGCACAACGTCTGGGCCTCGGAAGTGGCCGGCGTCAAGGCAAGCTACAACTCGCTCGCCGCCGAATACAACGCTCAGATGGCTATGTTCAACTGGCGTTTCGCCAACGTCGGCGAACTTCCCAAGGGCGCGGACAGGCCGCTACCCCGCGAGTTCAAACCGTACACCACCCAGTAACTCTAGAAGCGAGAGGAAGGAGAAGTACAGATGAAAAAGATGCTCGCACTTGTCATAGTTGTGGCACTCGGCTCCCTTGCGGGATGCGAAACCGCATCCCGGACACCCCAACCCCAATCCGCTTCCGGTATCAGCAAGGCCGAAGTGAAAGTTCCTACGGGATCGGACGGATTAACTGCAGAACAGCGCAATATCCGCGACCGACTCGTTGAGGATAATAAGCCGGGTGCTGTGAAACACCTCTATGTCATCTCGGCCTACAGCGGCCAGGTTATCATCTACTCCACTGTTCGAGCCAAACAGACAAGTGGCGGCAAGCGGCTGACGCCATCTACGGTGGCCGCGTTTGGCACGTCTGCTGGTCATATATCTGGTATCGACGTCACAATTGGAGGCCGTAGATATGAGACGACTGAGGTTCTCCAGGACGACGGTACTTATGGCCATTCCATGGACTACCTGTACTGGTGGGACACCAAGGGCGTGTACCATCAGCATTACGTCTCCGGCGGCCAGATCGTTCACGTTTCCAGCCAGCCCCTTGCGGTCAAGGGCATCATCATCAACATGGAGATATCCCAAAAACCGGAAATGGAGTAACTGTTCCCCCGCCCCGACACGATGTCGGGGCGACTTTTTTATTATGCCGCCCGATCCTCTAAATTGTTAAACCCTCAAGGTTTAACAATTGGGTTAAAATTTAACGGCTACAAGAGTCCGTTCGCGGCCGAAACTGTTGGGGTCGTCGGTGGATTTGTGGCGGGTTATTTTTTTTAATTGGGATTTTAAGTTTTTGGGCCAGGCCAAAAATAATTCCGCAAACTCTTTTATTTTAAGGTAATTTTCAAAACCGTCAGTAAAAATCATAACCACATCTCCGCTCTCAACTGAAAACTTGCCAAAGTTTAAGTATCTTTCGGCCGCCTTTTCGCCGGTAACCACGCCGTAACCAATCAACCGGCCGCCGGGACCGAGGCCGTTTCTATATGTGCTTCTGATAATTTTCTGGCGTTCTTTTTCCGGTATCTTAAGCCAGTCCCGGGGCAAGTTTTCCCGTATGACATTCCATTTATCGTCGGACTTAAAAACCAACCTGGCGGGCGGCTTAAAATGAGCCACTCCGGAATCGCAAATGGAAGCCCAGTAAACCGTTGAATCCTTCACCACCAAAAAAGCCGCTGTGGCGGCAAACAAATCAAAATCCCGATAATTCAACTTGTCCTTAAAACGTCCGCGGGCGCGATTATATTTGCCTACGGCGGCATTGGCCTTGGTAAAAACTTTTTTAAGATCGGGCGCGCCAAAATTTTTATAAATTTTTTCGGCTTCTTTAACCGCAACTTCGCAAAAAATTCTAGCCGCCTCTCCGGCGCCGGAAACCCGGGGATAAACGCCGTCCGGGCCGGGTTCTAAAGTAACGCCGTCAGCCACCGCAAAAATAGGATGTTTTTTAGAAACAGTTAAAAAATCTTCCTGGGGGCGGGTGTGCTTGTTTAAGCCGCGCAACTCTATGCCGAAACGGTTCAAAACCGCAAGACCCGCGGCCACCACGCGTGAAATCGGCTCTGTTATTTTGAATACCTTCATATCTATGGATTGTAACAGACTTGTAAAAGTGATTAAATGGTAGCCAAGATGATCTCACCTAGTTTCAAAAAAGAATTTGATTCTCTAAACCCCGAACAAAAACAAGCGGTAGAGACAATTGACGGCCCGGTAATGGTGGTGGCCGGGCCGGGCACGGGCAAAACGCAAATTTTAACTTTGCGCATCGCCAATATTTTAGCTAAAACCGATGCCAATCCCGATAATATTTTATCCTTGACTTTTACCGAAGCCGCCGCCGCCAATATGCGCCGCCGGCTCACCCAGCTTATCGGCACACCGGGTTATTACGTTAATATCCATACTTTTCACGGATTCTGTCATAAACTGATACGCGAATATCCGGAAAATTTTCCGCGGATAATCGGCGGGACCGCGGCCACTCCCGCCGACCAGATCGGACTTGTTAGAAAAATAATAGACTCTAATAAATTAAAATATCTAAAACCATTCGGCCATAAGCATTATTACATACCCGAAATTCTAAAAAGTGTCCGCCAATTAAAAAATGAAAATATTGATCCGGCGCAATTAAAAAAAACAGCCGGCTCGCCTAGGGTTGTAGAGTTGGCTTGGATCTATCAAAAATACGTTCAGGGGTTAGTTCAAAAAAAGAAGTATGATTTTGAAGATATGATTTTAGAAACCGTCAGCGCCTTAAGGTTAAACAAAAACTTTTTGCTGGACCTGCAGGAAAAGCACCAATATATATTGGTAGACGAACACCAAGACACCAACGGCGCCCAAAATAAAATCCTGGAACTTTTAGCCGGTTACGACCCCAACCCGAACCTGTTTGTGGTGGGCGACGAAAAACAGGCCATCTTCAGATTCCAGGGCGCCAGTTTGGAAAATTTTCTTTACTTTAAGCGTAAGTTTCCCCAAGCCAAAATAATCAACTTAAAACACAATTATCGGTCGCGCCAACATATTTTAGACGCTTCGCACAGCTTGATAGAAAAAAACACCGCGGTGCTGGCCCTAACCAAATTGAAAGGCCAAACCACCGCGCCAGACGCGGTTTTGGGTAAGATTAAAATTGCTTCATTGGGCCAACCGGAAGCCGAATATATGTTTGTGTCGGAAAAAATCAAGGAATTGATCAAACAAAAAACGCTCCCGGGCGAAATTGCCGTGTTATACAGAGAAAATAAAGATGCCCCGCCCCTGGCCGATTTTTTATCCCGCCACAACATACCCCATGCCGTGGAATCAGACGAAAATATTTTAGATGATATTGAAATCAAAAAAATAAACGTTTTGCTTGAGGCCATAGCCAATTTCGGTAACGATGAAAATCTTATAAAAGCCCTGCATCTTGATTTTTTAGGCGTTGATCCGATGACCTTTTACAAAACAACGGCCCGGAACGCATTAAGTTCCAACTTGGATATAATAAAAAAACTGGCCGGTTGGAAAAAGCTAAGCTATAATTCGGCTTTCCCTAATTTTTTTGAAATAATAATTAACGAATCCGGATTCTTAAAAAATATCCTGGCCCAACCGAGCTATTATTACAAATTAGACAAACTTAAAATCCTTTTTGGCGAGATTAAAAATCTCGCCGCGGCCGACCTTAATTACAGCTTAGCCGATTACATAAAACATATTTCTTTACTTAAAGAGCATAACCTGCCTCTTCGCTCTAAAATTACTTCTCCAACCGGCGTTGTGCGTTTAATGACCGCCCATAAAGCCAAGGGTTTGGAATTCGATTATGTGTTTATAACCGGCGCTTACAACGGCCATTGGGGCAATAAAAGAAACATCCAACATTTTGAACTGCCGCTGGTAAACGCAACCACGGAAAATATTGCCGACAAAAATGAAGATGAACGACGGCTTTTTTATATGGCTCTCACCCGCGCTCGTAAAAATATATTTATAACCTATACCACCTTATCTCCCGAAGCCAGAGAACAGGTTCCCAGCCAGTTTATAAACGAGATTCGGCCTGATCTTAAAGAAGAAATTGACCCTTCGCCTTATCTGGCTAACCAAGGTCTGACCTTGATATCAAGGCCGGATCTTGATAGACCAAAAACAGACGAAAAAACCTTGGTTAAAGAGATATTTCTAAAGCATGGCCTTTCACCCACCGCCTTAAACAATTATCTGGCCTGCCCTTGGCGTTTTTTCTACGTTAATCTCTTACGGATACCCAAGACCCCAAACCGTCACCAAATTTATGGCACTGCCAAACACAACACATTGCAGATATTTTTTGACGCTAAAAAAGAAAACAGCAAACTCGGAAGTAAATTTTTAATTGACGGTTTCACCGCCCAATTAAAAAAAATCCCGCTGACTCCGGATGATTATCAAGTTTTGCGCCACCGCGGCCGTAAAAGTATACTGGCCTACTACAACTTCTATAAAAATAACTGGAACTACAAAACCATAAACGAATTCAAAATCTCGGGCGTTGATTTTCTTATAAATAAAAAACAAACCGTCCGCCTAACAGGTAAACTGGACAAGATTGAACTTGATCCAAAAAATCGATCAGCCGCGGTGGTGGATTATAAAACCAAAACACCCGAGAGCCGAAACTGGATTTTGGGACAAACCAAAAACTCCAACGGCGACTATTTTAGGCAATTGGTTTTTTATAAACTTTTAACCGATTCCCTGGCTTCAAAAAAATTTGAAATGGATTTTGGTGTTATAGACTTTACCGAGCCCGATACCCAAGGGCGCTTTAGAAAAGAAACTTTTCAAATCTCTAACGCCGATGTTGCGTTGTTAAAAGAAACCATCGCCCGCGCGAGCGATGAAATTATAAATCTAAAATTTTGGGATTCCCGTTGTAACCAAAAAGACTGCGAATTTTGCGAATTACGGGAACTGATGAGGAAAAAATAAAAACATCATTCCGAGCGACTTCAAGGAGGTTCCAGTTAAATTATAAAGAGGGAGGATGGAAGAGCCCCTCCTTGCAGGAGCGAGGGGTGATGTTTTTATGCAAAGCTAATATTCTTTTAACTTTTGTATCCTCTCGTGCGCGCGAATTTTGTCTAAGGCCTTGGCTTCTATTTGACGGATGCGCTCGCGGGTTACGCCAAACTCTTTGCCCACCTCCTCAAGCGTATGCGTGGCTCCATCTTCCAAACCAAAACGCATCTGCAGAATTTTTTGTTCGCGGGGCGAAAGATCGGTAATAATTTCTTTTATTTGATCGCGCAACAGTTGATGCGCCGCCACCTGCGAAGGCAATAAAGTTTTTTCGTCTTCAATAAGTTCGCCTAAAGTGCTATCTTCGTCGCTGTCGCCCACCGGAGATTCCAACGACACGGCCTCCTGGGTTATTTTTTGGATATGGCGAACCTTGGTAACGTCAATATCCATTTCCTGGGCGATCTCTTCGGCCAATGGTTCGCGGCCCAAATCCTGCAACAACCGCCGCTTAACCTGGGTATATTTGGAAATAGTTTCCACCATATGCACCGGAATACGGATGGTGCGGGCCTGATCGGCCAAGGCCCGGGTAACCGCCTGGCGGATCCACCAGGTGGCATAAGTGGAAAATTTATAACCCTTGCGGTAATCAAATTTTTCCACGGCCTTGGTTAAACCGATATTGCCCTCTTGAATCAAATCTAAAAGGGTTAAGTGCGAACTCCGCCCCACGTATTTTTTGGCAATGGAAACCACTAAGCGTAAATTGGCCTGGGTCAGTTTTTGGCGGGCGTCTTCGTCGTTTTTTTCTATCCGTTTGGCCAATTCCACTTCTTCCGGACCGCGCAACAACGGCACCCGGCCGATTTCACGCAAATAAATTTGCACGGAATCATAAACCGGCCCGGTACCGGCCCCGGTCTCGCTTTTCTTAAGCCGTTCTTTGTCGGGCGGCGCCACCGCAAGCCGTTCTTGGGAACCTACCACTTTTATATTTAAGGTTTCCAGGTGCCGGTACAGATGTTCCAAACCGGAAATATCTTCTTCTATATTGGGAAAGGTTTGGATAATTTCGGATTCCGTGATAAAACCCCGGCTCCGGCCCCGCCTAACAATATCGGCTAATTTTTCTTCGGTAACAATAGAGGGCTTGGTTTTGGAACGAGTGTGTTTTTTAGGCCTGATTTTGGTTGAATGCTTTTTAGCCGGCCGGGACGGTTTATTTTTTTTAATAAAACGGCGCGATTTATTTTTACGTTTATTTTTTTTCATATTTTGTTCGTGAGCGTTAGCGAGCGATTACCCGCCTGCCTTGAGTTCGCCGCTATGTTGCCACTGATGATATAACCTTATTGCAACCATCAATCATCTTTGACAACAATATGCTCAAGGCGAAGTCGGGCAGGCAAAATATAGATAATTATAACTCGGATAATTTTTTAGAACTTTCGCTGAACTCTTTAAGCAAAAGTTCCAAAGCCGCCGCGTCGGATGCGGTTTCGGCTTTTTTAATATCGGTTTGGATCAACTTGAGTTTAGATTGTAAATACTGTTTTTTTAAGCCCTTTAGAGTTTGGACAAATTCGGCCTCCGGATCAATATTAAAATCAACCAACATTTCGCTCATAAGAACTATGGACGAAGGGGTTGTGTCCGGAATTGTTTTTCCTGAATCTGCCGCCAGACTTTTGGCCAATGAAAATAATTCGGGGCGGGAAAAGAGTTCCATTTCCTCGTCGCCCAAGCGGCTCTTTAAGTCTGGGTATCTTATTAATAAAGATAGCAGATATTCTTCTTGACGCCAACCCGCGAGATTGTGCCGGCCTTCCGGCTTAGCCGCTAAAACGCCGACGGGCTGGCTTGATCCAGAATCCTGAACAGGTAAACGTTTTATTTCCGCGGCTAAAATTTCTTTGCCAACCTCCGCGCGGCGCGACAGTTCTTCCAACCAATAATCCCTCTCTAAAGGCGAAACTATACTTTTTATAAAAGGCAAAACATTAGATAAAACAATTCTTTTGGCTTCCAGTGTTCCCGTGAAACCGCGCAAAGACCGATTCATTATATGTTCCAGGTACGGCACTGGATTGGCCGCGACTTTAAGCCACGAATCTGGATCTTCTTTAACGGCATCGGCGGTGTCCTTGCCTAAAGGGATGGAAATTACCGACACATTAAGCCCGGCCGACATGGCTAAAACGACTCCTTTTTTTAAGGCATTATCGCCGGCTTCATCGGCGTCAAAGGCCAGATTCAATTTCTCGGTGTACCTTTTTATAATACGGGTATGGGCCACAGTTAAAGCCGTGCCGCAGGTGGCCACCGCGTTCTTGACTCCGGCCTGGTGCGACATAATCACATCTAAAGTGCCTTCCACCAAAATACAGCCGGCATCCCTAAAATAAGTTTTGGCCTTATCCAAACCGTAAAGCAATTGGGATTTGTCGTAAAGAATCGTGCCGGGAGTATTAACATACTTGCCGGCATCGGCATGAACGGTTTGGCTTTTTATTTTTTCAAAAATACGGCCGGTAAAACCCACCACCTGGCTCTGGCTCGTGGTTATGGGAAACATAAGGCGGTGCCGAAACCGATCGTGATATCTTGACGCGGATTCGCGCGGATCTTGACGCGGATTTACGCTGATATTTCCATCGGCGTTGATCCGCGTATCCATCGGCGTTGATCCGCGTTCAACAGCAAGACCGGCCGCCGTTATTTCTTTGTCTTCGTAACCCTCGGAATTCAAAAAATTTGTCAGCGACTGCCAAGTATCGGGCGCCCAACCGATCCTAAAATTTTTAACGGATTCGGGTGTAAGACCCCTGTCTTTAAGATAACCCGCGGCCTGGCGGCCGGTTTGGGACATCAGCTGGCGTTCAAAAAATTTGGCCGCGAGTTCGCAAATTTCATACATCCGCTTGCGCTGGGAATTTAGTTGGGGATCCTGTTTGGCCAGTTTGACGCCGGCGCGTTCGGCCAACAGGCGCAAAACGTCGGGAAACTCCAAACCCTCCATTTTGGAAACAAATGAAAAAATATCCCCGCCTTCGCCGCAACCAAAACAGTGCCACATTTGGCGCGCGGGAGTTACCACAAACGACGGCGTTTTTTCGTTATGGAAAGGGCATAAACCCCTCCAGTAAGCGCCGGCCTTTTGCAGTTTTAGATACCCTTGGATAACTTCGGCCACATCCAAACGGCTTTTGATTTCCTCGGTGGAAGACATCATCTTATTAATCGCATTATGAATCAGTAATTGAAAATTATAAAGCCCAATAACATTAAAGTTGACCGTATGGGTGATATTTGATATGCTCGGGGCAATGAAACTCTACGAAATACACGCTGTTTTGAAACCTGCCTTGGACGAAACGGCTGTAAACAACATCATTTCCAATCTGGGTGAAACTTTGGCTAAAAGCGGTTTTAGCATAAGTTCGTCCGCCACCAAACCCAACGAATACTTAACCTATCCCATTAAGCATTTTAAGACGGGGCATATTGTTAATGTAGAAATATCCGGACCGGAAGAAAATGTTTTACCGGAAGAAGCGACGGCTAAAATCAAAAACAATGAAAATGTTTTAAGATGCCTGACTTTCACAAAATCGGAACAAGCGCTTAGAAAAATCAGGGCGTTTCCTTCTTTTGATCAGAACCGCAGCCATAGAGAAACGCGCGCGCCCGCAATAACCGAACCGGCCGCCGGCCCGGCCTCCCCGCCGACCCCGCCGGTTAATATTGAAGAGGTTGATAAAAAATTGGAAGAATTACTCAAATAGCAAAACTAGCTTCTTAGCTTGCTAGCTTTCTAGAAAACTCCTAAAAAGCTAAAAGCTGGAAGCTAAAAGCTAAAAATGAATCTCAACAAAATCTTCATCGTCGGCAATCTAACCCGCGACCCGGAAGTGCGGGCTTTGCCTTCGGGCCAAAACGTGGTTAACTTTGCGGTGGCCACCAACAGGATCTGGAATAAAGACGGCCAGAAACAGCAAGATACCCAATACCATAACGTGGTGGTGTTTGGCCGAATGGCCGACACTTGCGCCAAATACCTTTTTAAGGGCAAAATGGTGCTGGTGGAAGGCCGCATCCAAAACCGCAGCTGGGACGCCCCGGACGGCACTAAAAAGTATAGAACCGAGATTGTGGCCGAAGGTATTCAACTAGGACCGCGCACCGGCCAGGAAACAGGCGCCGCGTTGAGTTCTTCAAGTACTTCCAGATCGGCGCCGTCGGTTGCCAAAACCGCGACTCCAAAAGAAGACAAAGAAGAAATACCTATAATAGAGCAGGATTCGGAAGAGGTTAATGTCTCTGATATACCTTTCTAATAAGTTATGTATAAACCGCAAAATAAAAATAAAAAAAGAAACGAAGTTAAACAATGTTATTTTTGCACCAACGACATTGAGGTCTTTGATTTTAAGGATGTGGCCCTGCTTAAAAACTTTTTAACTCACCAGTATAAAATCGCCTCAAGAAGCCGCACCGGCAACTGTTCCAAACACCAGCGCCAGGTAGCCAACGCCATCAAGCGTTCCCGCATCGCCGCCTTGCTGCCTTTTACTCAACATCAGCGTTAATAATTCTTCGCCTTGGCCTAAGCTAAGCTTAGGCCAAAAGTGGATAAGTCAAAAATTAAAAAGGGCTCCGACGTTACGTCGGAGCCCTCTGATTGTTTTATCAAACAGGCAATCTTAAACAATCTGCGCTTCGGCCGCTTTTTTTCTTATACCAACGACAATGTCAGCGAAGACTTTGGGATTCTCTTTAAGGTAGCCCACCGAGGCCTCGGTGCCCTGGCCGATCTTTTCACCGTTGTACTGGAACCACGAACCGGATTTGTCTAAAACCCCCAAGCGCACGCCGGTTTGCAAAACGTCGGCTAAGCTGGCCACACCCTGGTTGTACATAATATCAAACTCAGCCTGCTTGAAAGGCGCGGCCACTTTGTTTTTTACCACTTTAACGCGCACGCGATTGCCCACGATCTCGTCTTTGTTTTTTAACTGGGCGATGCGGCGGATGTCCATTCTGACCGAAGAGAAAAACTTAAGCGCGTTGCCGCCGGGCGTGGTTTCGGGATTGCCGAACATTATGCCTAATTTCATTCTGATTTGATTGGTGAAAATAACCGTGGTACCGGATTTAGCGGCCAGATTAGTAACCTTGCGCAGGGCTTTAGACATCAGCCGCGCCTGCAGACCCATCTGCATATCGCCCATCTCGCCTTCTATTTCGGCCTGGGGCGTTAAGGCCGCCACAGAATCAATCACGATCACGGCCACCCGGCCCGACTTTACCAACGCCTCCATAATATCCAAGGCCTGTTCGCCGTTATCGGGCTGGGAGATTAAAAGATTATCCACGTTTACGCCGATCTTTCTGGCATAATCGGGATCCAGGGCATGCTCGGCGTCTATAAAAGCGGCCAAGCCCCCGCGGCGTTGGGCTTCGGCCACCACATGCAAAGTTAAAGTGGTCTTGCCCGAACTTTCCGGCCCGTAGATTTCCACGATCCGGCCTTTGGGTATGCCACCCACGCCTAAAGCCAAGTCCAGTGAGATGGATCCGGTGGGTATAGCATCCACATCCACTTTTTGGGCCTGACCCAAAACCATAATGGAGCCCTCGCCAAAACGCTCTTTGATTTCTTTGACGGTTTCTTGAAGCGCTTTGGAACTTATCGCGCTTTTATCATCAACCTTCTCGTCAACTGTTTTTTTAGCAGCCATATTTTCAAATTTCTAATGACTAATATCTAATTCCTAATCAATATCTAACGACCAAACACTTAATAATTTATTTAGTCATTGATTAGGCATTAGTAATTAGAAATTAGTCATTTTGTTGATATGTTACTCTTCTTATAATTTTTATTTCTTTGCCGAAACGGCTGACGGCTTTAATTTCTAAAACATTCAGCCCCGGCAAAAGTTCAACATCCTTCTTAAAAGTCCCGCTGGCTTCGGGATAAACCGATTCGTTATTGACCGTAAGCGCGGCGCCCGGCGAAACCCGACCAGCTAGTTCCAAAATTGCGGCCGTGCTGATAACGTCTTCCGTGGACGGGTTTTCCAGATCAAGATTGGGGCGTTCCAGAATAACTCTAAATTGCCACGAAACATACCCGATTACAAATATAACGGCAACTACGGCCAAAATTTTTCTAAAGGAAACATTTTTTAAAAAAACCAACCTATCGAAATTTCGGCTATGGTTCGGACTAACCGGCAAAGCGCAAATTTTATTCCATTCAGTTTCGTATCTAGAAGCAACTTCGGCTTCGTCTAAACCCACCGTCTGGGCGTATTTTTTTAGAAAACCCTTAACATATACGCCCGAAGGCAAGTCGCACCATTCGCCTTTTTCTATTTTTTTTAAGTGCTTGGCGGGAATGCCGGTTTTGGCCGACAAATCGCCAAAACGAAAACGCATAAACTTTCTTCTTTGAACCAAAAAATCGTTCAGTTTAAGATTGTCTTTGGTGGCGGCAATGGGCACATTGGTAAATTTCTAATTTCTAATTCCTAATTTCTAAAATGCTGATCAGATAAATAGATCAACTAGAAATTGCTGATTTCTCGCCTCCATTATCCGGCCCATTAACTCCTGTGTCAACCCGACCAATAAGAACCTCTCTGGGCTTGGCGCCTTCACCTGGCCCTATTAGGCCTTGGGCTTCTAAAATATCCAGCAATCGGGCGGCCCGCGCGTAACCCACGCGCAACCGGCGTTGTAAAAGTGAAGCCGAGGCCTTGCCGGCCTGCATAATCGCCTCTTTGGCGGAAGGCAAAAGTTCATCTTCGTCTTCGTTTTCATCTACCCTATCAAAATCCACAGCCAAAGAAGTTTTACCTGACCCAAACGAAACTGAGGGGCTGCCGGCTACGGCTTTTTCCAAACCCAGGGCCTCGTCAGGATTAACATCGGGAGCGTCTTCGGGCAAATTGGATTTTATAAAGCCGACCACTTTTTTAACTTCTTTTTCCGAAACATAAGTGCCTTGGATTCTTTTGGGTTTGCCGGAATCGGCCGACACAAAAAGCATATCGCCCGAACCCAACAATTTTTCGGCGCCGGCCAAGTCTAAAATAGTGCGCGAATCTATTTGCGAAGCCACCGCGAAAGCCGCGCGGGTGGTGATGTTGGCTTTGATCAAACCCGTAATAACCTCCACCGAAGGCCGCTGGGTGGCTAAAACCAAATGTATACCCACCGCCCGGGCCATCTGGGCCAAGCGCACCACCGCGCCTTCTATTTCCCGGCCGTAAGCGGCCATCAAATCGGCCAACTCATCAATTATTATTACCAAGTAGGGCATTAAATCTTCACCTTTTTTGGCGTTGACTTGCGAATTATAGCCGGCAATATCCCTGACGCCTTTTTCCGAAAGCGCCGTGTAGCGGCGTTCCATTTCCGAAACCGACCACTTAAGCGCCGAGACGACTTTTTTGGGTTCCACCACCACCGGAGTCAGTAAATGAGGTATGCCGTTGTAAAGCGTCAGTTCCACCCGTTTGGGGTCCACCATAATGAAGCGCAAGATTTCGGGTGAATGCTGATACAGTAAATTGATAATCATGGAATTGATGGCCACGCTTTTGCCCGAACCGGTGGCTCCGGCGATCAATAGATGGGGCATCTTGGTTAAAGTAGCCCAAACGGAACGCCCGGAAACGTCTTTGCCTAAACCGATGTTAAGAAAGTTTTTTTGTTCCGATTGATCAAAAGATTGGAGCATGCCTTTTAAGCGGACCACCATGGATTTATGATTGGGAATTTCTATGCCCACCAAAGATTTTCCCGGAATAGGCGCTTCTATTCTTATGGGATGCACCGCCAAGGCCAAAGAAAGATCGTTTTGCAACGCAGTGATTTTGGCCAGCTTGACTCCAGTAGCCGGTTTCAAGGTAAATTGGGTTACCGCCGGACCGATGTTAACTTCGGACATTTCCACGGGTATGCCAAAGTTCTCCAAAGTTTTTTGGATGATTACGGCATTGGCTTTAATATCGCCGGTGACCGGCATGGCGCCCTCGTCTTCCAATAAATCCACCGGCGGAAATTTATAACCGCCGGCTAAAGGCAAAACATTGAACCCGAGCGTTCCTTCTTGTTTTTTTACGGCGGGTTCGGCGGGTTTAACCGGCGCGGTTTGGGGAGAATTTATGGTTACTGTCTCTACCGCCGGTTTAGGCGGTTCTATTTTTTTAACGGCCGACAGTTTGGTTTTATTGGCGAGAGTGGCCATTTTAGTCACCAACCCTTTTTCTAAAACCAGTTTTCTTTCGGGAACCATTTCGCCGGCTTCATCGGGCTTAAAAGTGATTTTTTCTTTTATTTGATCTTTTAAGGGAATGCGGAACGAAATTAAAATAGCCGAAAAAAAGAAGGCCGCAAAAAATATAAAAGAACCCCAGAAACCAAAAAGATACAAAAACGGCCAGCCAACGTAATAACCCGTTTCGCCGCCGGCATGGTTTTTGGACAACAACTCAATAATTCCCAGAAAACTTAAAATCAACACCGCTCCGCCCACTATGGTTGAACCCAGTATCTTCTTTTTTTCGGAAAAAAGAATAAAAACCGCCATCAAGAAAAACGTTAATGGCACAAAAAAACTGCCCGCGCCGAAAAGATATCCGGCGCCGTCGGTTATGGCTTGGGAAAACGATCCGGACAGGCCGAAAAAAGACAGGGTGGTAACCAAAGATAAAGCTAAAAGGATAATACCCACCACGCTCCGTTTGACGCTTGATTCCAAATGGAGCCAAGAAGACGATTTTTTTGACCGGCGCTGTATTTTTCTGTCTGACTTTGAAAATTCTTTGTCGTTGAATGCGGGCATTTTAGATAGGATGATACGGAAAAATCATACCATATAAAAAAACCGAGCAACAGCCCGGTAACATCAAAGTTGACAAACTTTTAGCTATAGATTAAGATGGTTTTCTGTTCTTTAGGGGCGGTGCGGCGTGAGCCTCCTCTGGACAGCCGGGGAAACCCTGCTGAAGATGGTATAAGTAAACCCATCCCCGCCCACCAATTGTGTTCCGCGGTAGCTCAGAGTGTTGAAGGTACCTCTTCAACCGGCAGAGCCGCCAGCCGCGAGCTGGCAGGTCGGTGGTTCAAGTCCACCCCGCGGAACCAATCCCCCCTCCGGCGTCACCGCGTCGGAGGGATTTTTAATCACCTGTCTTTAGAAAGGGCGGTCCTTCCCATAAATTTCCTAAGAATTTTCATTATTTTTATAAGAAAGCCAGTCAAAAACAAAATCTTTGAAGATTCTCTTTGAACCAAAATAATCCGGAAAAACTTCAGTATTCAAAATTTTCCTTTCCAATCTTTCAATACCAATATAATCAAAATAACTTGAGTAACTGTAATCACTCAAAAATTTCTGCGCAGCAAAACTATTCTTAATACCAATCTCTTTCCAGTTAGATTCTATCAATTTAATAGGATTCAAATGTATGTAGGCGAAAACATACTTTAAATATTCATCTTTACTAATATGTTTTGCCTGAAACCTGCTTTGAAACAAGGAGCCGTCGCGCTCATATTTTTTATTGAAATACATAGAATAGCCAGTGGATACTTTACCCATAAATTTAGAAACACCTCCGACTTCTGTTTCTTTTACAAGTAAATGAAAATGATTCGGCATGAGTACATAAGCGCCTAGAGCAGTAATAAGGTCACCAGTATCTATGGACAGAATATCCCGGAAGGACCGCCCTTCCTGAATATGCTCTGCAATATCAACAGGATTGTTGCTATTGCAGAGATAAAGAAGCATTAAAAAACGTCTATAATCCATATCTGAACCAAATATAAACCTCTTATCTACACCCCGATTATAGATGTGATAATATTCATCCAAAGAAAAATCAAAACCACGTTCCATATAACCTATTATAATCCCTTAGGAAATTTATGGGAAGGGCGGTCCTTTTTAGATTATGGAACAAATTCCGGGCCTTTGTCTTTGTAGGCCTTGATGAACTTTTTTATGCGCGCTGCGTCAAAATAATCAAATTTATCCAAACGCCCCCAAGCGGCCAAAGCAATCGGCGAATCGTTGGCCGAACGGGGCGATAAAACAATTTTTCTTTTGTATTCCCCGGCCAAGCGTTTAAGATTATCCACCAGTTCGCTTGGAACATCGGGTCTATAGGTTATCCAAATGCCGCCGTGCTCCAGGTTATGAATCACGTTTTGATCTATCAACTCTTCATTATAGCTACCCCACTCCGTAGTTTGACCATAATGCCAGCCCGAGACCGGCGGATTGGAAAGATAGATGCCCGGGATTGGCTGGCCCGGTTGAATATGCTCGGCCGGTTGAATAGGCACGGCCTCGCCGGGCTTATCGGCCTCTGATTTTTTAGCCCACAAATACGCGCCCCAAACCAAGGCCGCCAAAATCAAAACCGAAACGATCCATTTTAATAATTTCTTTCTTTTGCGCGAGGTCTCAAAACCGGCCCGGATATTTTCTTCTTCCTGGCGCCTTAGTTCCCTGCGATCTTTTTTAGACAACTCTGTCTGTGATTCTTGTGGTTGTTCTTCCATGGACCAAGCGACACTAATTATAGGGGGAATAAGTTCCGGCGCGGTTCTGCGAACGAGCGGGCATGGTTCCCCGAGGCCTGCCGAGGGGAGAGCGAGAGAGCAGTACCAGTGAGCGAGCTCGCTGGGTGAGCGAACGATAGCAGGAACTTATTCCCCTGAAACTACGAATAATTAGTAAATTCGTGTGCATTCGCATATTGGTGTCGCTATTTTAGATATTTTTCAATAACATTCTTAAAACCGGTAAATGGATCGGCTTGGTTGACCCCTTCAACCAGTTCGCCGTTTATAAATGTGGCCGGCGTGCCGTTAACACCCACCGAACGGCCGTAATCGGTATCGTCTTTGACGGCCTGGGTATATTTACCGCCATCTAAACAAGCGTCAAATACCGCTTGATCCAAACCCAACTCTCCGGCAAACTTTTTAAGATTATCTTTAACAAAAGCGCCTTGGTTCTCGCCGTTTTGGCGGTTAAACAAAACATCGTGATACTGCCAAAACTTGCCCTGGTCGTTGGCGCAACGAGCCGCCTCGGCCGCCCAAAAAGATTCCGGCCCCAAAAAGGCAAAATCGCGCCAAACCATTTTAACTTGCCCATTTTTTATGTATTGGTCGCGCAGGATCGGTTCAACTTGCTGAAAAAACAACTCACAAAAAGGGCATTGGTAATCGCCAAATTCCACTGCAGTAACCTTGGCATCGTCATTACCCAGCACCGGCAAATCGCCCAGTTCAACTTTTATAGGTTTGGCTCCGCCGACGGTGGCGGTGGTATCAATATTGCCGCTGCCCCTAAACCAAACCGCGCCGGCCACTAACAGCCCAGCCACCACAATAGACATCGGCACCGAAAAAGAACTTTTAGTTGGTTGATTATTTGTTTCTTGCGGCTCCATAATTTTATTTTAAGTTTAATTATTATTGCCTGAATGTTAGCAGATTAAATGCGGCCAGGCAAACCCCGTTAGAAATAAGCCCCGAGGTTGCGGCGGGGCTGACGCCGTACCTTTTAGGTAAGGCGTATTTCTAACGGGGCAAATTATTCGGAAATTATCACAAACACCTGTTTTAAGTCGCGCAAATTAAAAAACGGCCGCACCGACGATTTTTGAAACGGCGAAGCAGCGTCCCGAGCAACCTTAACCACTTCCCCTACTAAAAGGCCCCTTCTAAAAACTCCCTCCAGACCGGACGTCAACAAAATCTGACCGGCCTTTAATTGCGCCTCTTTAAGCACTAAATCTAAAGTTAAAGCGCCACTGGCCGAACCGCTGACTACGCCTTTTATTTGGTCATCTTCAGAGGTTGCGGTTACACGACTTTTAGACGAAGTTATCAATAATACTTGGCTTTCCTTTTGGCCCACATCCTTAATTTGGCCTACTAATATGTTACCCGGAAGAACCACCGTGTCATTAACCGTTAAACCATCCCTTTGGCCTTTGTCTATAACCAATGAATCGGCGGCCTGGAAAGGATCAAAAGAAAGAATTGCGCCTAAAACCATTCTGCGGCTGCCTTCTTTTTTTAAGTCCAGGGCCTGTCTTAAAAATTCGTTTTCCCGACTCACCCCTAATAATTTGAAATACTCGCCTCTAAAAAAATCGCGCTGGTTTTTCAAAAACAAGTTTTCCCGAATCACCCCTCTTACCCCAAAAACATTCTTAAAAAGAAAAAATCCTTCTTCTCCCCAACGTTCAACCGTTCCGGTAACCGGACTCACGGTCCAGCGGCGAACCAAATTGACGGTAGAATCAAAAAAACCGACTCGGTCCAAAAAGAACAGGGCCAGAAAAGTTAATAAAAATAAAAATATTTTCTGCCACCTAAACATAATAAGCGGAGTAGATTACCGCCGAGCGACTTCAAGGAGGTTCCAGTTAAATTATAAAGAGGGAGGATGGAAGAGCCCCTCCTTGCAGGAGCGAGGCGGAAATCTACGAAGCAATGTAATTTTACTCTTTGGGCGTAGTTGCATACTCTTTGGCGGCTAAAAGTTCGCGGTATTTTTCGGTTTCTTCCAGCACAATGCCGGTGCCGCGAGCCACCGCGGTCAACGGGTCTTCGGCCACTTTTACGGCAATGCCGGTTTCTTTGTTTATCAATTCGTCTATGCCTCTTAACAAACTGCCGCCGCCGGCCAGCACAATACCCCGCTTCATAATATCGCTTAAAAGTTCCGGCGGGGTTTGCTCCACTATCTCGCGCACCACATCCACCAAAGTTTTTACCGATTTCGTTATAGCTCTTTTCACTTCTTTAGACGTAACCACCACTTCTTTAGGCAGACCGGTAATAAGATCGCGGCCGCGCATGGTGGTTTCCAGCTTTTCATTCAGATCCACCACGGCCGCCACCGCTATTTTAACATCCTCGGCCGTGCGCGGGCCTAAAAGCAAGTTGTATTCATCGCGGGCCAGCTGGATAATATCTTCATTCAGCCGTTCGCCGGCCACCCTTAAACTGCGCACGGCCACCAAACCGCCCAAAGATATCACCGCCACCTCGGTGGTGCCGCCGCCAATGTCCACAATCATGTTGCCCAGGGCCTCCTGAACCGGCAAGCGCGCGCCTAAAGCCGCGGCCACCGGCTCTTCTATAAGCATAACCTCCCGCGCGCCGGCGTTGCGGGCCGCTTCTTCCACCGCTTTTTTTTCCACCTCGGTTACGCCGGAAGGAATGCCTATCACCACCCGCGGCCGGGGCACCATATAAAAAGAGTCGCCGTGGACTTTCTGAAAAAAATACTTAAGCATCTGTTCGGTAATATCAAAATCGGAAATCACGCCGTCCACCAGCGGTTTTACGGCGGCAATATGCCCGGGCGTGCGGCCGACCATTTTTCTGGCCTCGCGACCTATGGCTAAAATTTGTCCGGTCTTTTTGTTAATTGCCACCAACGAGGGCTCGTTAATGACAATACCCCGGCCCTTAACATAAACAAGGGTGTTGACCGTTCCCAGATCAACACCGATGTCTTTGGCAAAATGACCAAACAGTCTATTGAGTAGATACATACTTAAATTCGAAATCCCAAATCCGAAATCCAAAACAATATCTAAATACTAAATTATAAACCCTAAACAGTTTAAGATTTGTGATTTTAATCATTGGAATTTGTTTAGAATTTAGTGCTTCGTGCTTCGGATTTATATATTTTTGAACCATTCTACTATATTATCCAACTTGACCATCTCCACCTTCTCACTCTCACGTCTTTTGACCTCCACGCTTTCTTTTTCCAAGGTTTTATCGCTGATAATAATTCTATAAGGCGCGCCGATCAAATCGGCATCCGACAATTTTACTCCCGGCGATTCGTCGCGGTCATCCCATAAAACCTCAGCTGATTCCGCGGCTATTTGCTGGTATATTTTTTCCGCTTTAGGAGCGGCCCCGCCCAACGAAACCAGATGAATTTTGAAGGGTGCCGCGGCCGCGGGCCAAACCAAACCGAAATCATCGTTAAACATTTCGGCTAAAACCCCAACCAAACGACTCATACCAATGCCGTAACTGCCCAAATAAGCCGGTTTTAACTGGCCGTCGGCATTCTTAAAGTTAACTCCCATTTTTTCCGAATAAACCGTGCCAAACCGGAAGATGTTTCCAATTTCAATGGAACTGGCTGTTTCAACTTCGCCGCCGCACTCGGGGCATTGGGCACCGATTTTGTGGATGTGTATTTCTTTATTGTGGGCCCAGTCGCATTTGGCGCAGTGGTAAATTGTGTCCTCGCCCACCGGATGAATAACCTGAAACTCGTGGGTATGCCCCGAAGTGAACACCCCGCCCGAGGCCTCTACCGTTTTAACATTTTCTAAACCCAGACGCTTAAAAATTTTTAAGTAAGCGCCCGCGACCTGCCAATAAAAATTATCCAGATCTTCTTCGGCGCTATGCAAACTATAAAGATCTTTCATTATAAACTCGCGGCCGCGCAACAAACCCGACTTGGCCCGGGGTTCGTTTCTAAATTTAGTGGAAAAATGATACAGCTTGACCGGCAGGTTTTTATAACTTAAAGAATGCTTACGGACCACATCTAAAAAAATTTCCTCGTGCGTAAATGAAAGCCCGTACTCTCGATCATCAACCGATTTGAACTGGTACATTATTTCTTTAACGCCTTTATCGCCCCAGCGGCCGGTTTCGTTCCAAACGTCTTTAGGATGCAATAAAGGCATCAACACCTCGCCGCCGCCGATGGCATTCATTTCCTGGCGCACGATTTCTTCTATTTTTTGATAAACCCGCCAGCCCAAAGGCAAAAAAGTGTACGACCCGGCCATCAATTTGTCTATAAACCCGCCCCGCAACAGCAGTTTGGCGTTAATAGAAGTTTCGTCCTTGGGATTAGAACGCAGCGTGTTGATAAAAGATTGAGAATAAAGCATGAACACCAGCGACACTAATTACAAATGACACGCTAATTTACGAATAAGCCATTCGCGTCATTCGGGTGTATTCGTATATTGGTGTCGCTTTTAGTATAAAGATTTTAACACCACTGTTAACCGCTGGCAATTATTTTAACCCCGTTTAGCATAATTGACGAATAATTATTAAAATGTTACTGTTAACTTTCACTTGTTCCTTAACTCAACAATGGGAGACGCGTTGTGGCTAGAAGTGAAGGAAAACCTAAACAGCAGGTTGTGGATGCCACAGCTTTCGCCGCATGTGTCCTAATGGAAAAACTGGACAAGCTTCTGTCCGCAAAATTGGCGGGTTGGGGTTGTCACAGCCGTGGCTTCCACTTCGTGGTATTGTTTGTCTGCGAGATGTCTGTGGATGGTTCTTTTTTAATCAGACCAAAAAATATCAACACGCCGGCTGCTAATTTTATGCGAGACCTTTTAGCTAAACAGCGCTCCTGACTGAATCCCCCAAGATGGCGATCGCCATCTTGGGGGATTTTATTACTTTATAGAGATAAATAAACTCTTGAGCTGATTCGACGGCCGAGCGGAACCAAAAAAATTAAAACATCATTCCGAGCGACTTCAAGGAGGTTCCAGTTAAATTATAAAGAGGGAGGATGGAAGAGGACTAACCTTACTCAAGTAAGGTTAGTCCCTTGCAGGAGCGAGGGGTGATGTTTTAATTTTTATACCCAATATACCTGCCTTAAAAAAATCTGGCGATGTCTTGCCAGGTCACAAAAACCATCAGCGCGATTAACAAGGCGAAACCGGCCGCGTTAACGGCGTTTTCAATTTTATGGCTCACCGGCGAACCCTTTATTTTTTCCACCGCCAAAAACAGCAAACGCCCGCCGTCCAAAGCCGGAAAAGGCAGAATGTTTAGTATGGCTAAATTCACCGAAAGTATGGCCATCAAATTAAATAAATAAGTTAAGCCCATGGTGTAGGCCTGGCCGGTTAAAGCGGCAATGCCCACCGGCCCAGCCACTTCGCCCATCAACCGGCCTTCTAAAAATAAAGTCTTAAAAAACAAAAACAAAGCCGCGGTTATGACGCCGATCATGGCCAGTGTGTCTTTAAGCCCGTTCCATAAAAACAAATACCAGGGCGACTTAACGACACCGGTTCGGGCCAAAGCCACACCCAGCGCGCCTTCTTCGGCCGGAGGATTTTCTCTGGGAACAATTTTAACGGACAACGCTTCGCCGCCTCTTTTTATATTAAGCAAAACTTCCTCGCCCGCCGCGTTTTCCACAAAACTTTTGAATTCCGAAATATCTTGGAATTCTTTGATGGACCCGCCCACGGTGGCGCCGGCCATAACATCGCCGGTTTTTAGACCGGCTTTTTCGGCCGGCGATTCTGGGGCAATATCTAAAACCTGTATTTTAACGTCGCGCGCCAAATGGGCGTTGGTTTCATCAACAATAGTCGGCCGACCTATCAAATTAACAATGCTCAAAAGCGCGAAAGCTAAAATAATATTCATAGTCACGCCGGCCACCAAGATTTTGGCCCGTTGGAATATTTTCAAAGAACCAAAACTGCCCGGCTCGGCGCGGTGTTCGCCCGATTCGCCGAAAATTTTAACAAACCCGCCGAAAGGAATCAGGTTAAATGAAAAAACGGTGCCGTGGCTGGTTATAGAAAAAACCTTGGGCGGAAACCCGAAGCCAAACTCCTCCACCTTGGCTCCGGCCCTTTTAGCGGTGACATAATGGCCGTATTCGTGAACCAGAACCAGAACCGACAGCACGATTAAAAAAATCAGGATGGTCATAAACAAAAACAAGCATAACACAAACCCCGCCCTGAGCGTAATCGAAGGGCGGGGTAAATATAAAAATCCCCCGCGTTTGACGCGGGGGGGGTTAAGAGCAAAGGACTAACTCGCAAGCACAGCCGAAGAATCGTGGACGTACCAGCCGCTAGCAAGCCAGCTGCAGCGCCAGTGCCACCCGCCAGCGCGCCAGCAGAGGCAAAGAACGCGGCGGCTGCCGAACGGACTGCGAAGTGTGGTGCCGGGGAAAAAGACGTGGGTGGTGTTGCCGTTCGTCTTCTTCCAGTGTTCTGGAATAAGATGCTTGTTTTCCCAGAGAGTCTGGAAGACTTGGGCGTCCAGTAGGATGTATTTGAAACGCTTCAGGTTCTCTTCACCTTGGATGATGTTATCACCATCACCATCCTTGAGTAAGGTAACCAGTTGGACTTGGGAAAGATCCACCTCGGTGAGGACCAGAGAACGCTTGTCCTGTTCCTCCTGGCCGGAGAGGCCATCGCCATCGGCCGGGCCCTTCCAGATGCTCCAGCCCTCGCCCAGAAACTGGACGGGGTTGAAGGGGGTGGTGCGGTCGAGGGAAATCACGGAATTCAAATATCTGATCTCGGCCAGGCCGAGCAGATACTCGCGAATGTGGGCCAACCGGTCCTCTTTACACATATGCTTTACCAAAGCCGAGTTCCAGCCCCCGGCCCGGTCCATCGCCATTTCCAGATCGTGCACCAATCCGGCGCTGGAAAACGTGAACCTGTCATTAGCCATGACTCGTTCTCCTCTTGCGGTTTGCGACGCGTTCCCTTAGGAAACCTGTCGCGATTTATGAAAAAGAACTACTCTATTTATAGAGTATAGAGAATATACTAAATATGTCAACCCCGCCCTTAAGGTAACCTCAAGGGCGGGGTTTTGAGTTTTTTAACCTTAAAAACTAACCCAATAACTCTTTCTCTTTCTTTTCTTTTAATCCTTCCAAAACCTGCCCGTTTTCTTTCATCGCTTTTTCTATTTCTTCTTTTTTTCTAAATTTGATGTCTTCGGATTTTTCCTGCTGGATGCTTTTAACGGCCTCGTCGCGAAGGCGCCTAGCCCTGATTTTGGCTTCCTCGGTTTTTTGGCTTACTATTTTAACCATTTCCAACCGGCGTTCCTGGGTCAAAGGCGGCAAACTTATTCTTATTTTACTGCCGTCCACAATCGGCTGCGCCCCCAAACCGCCCTGCGACAAGGCTTTGAAAATCGGATCCACGGCGTTCTTGTCCCACGGCTCCACCACCACCGTCCGGGCATCGGCCGAACTGATGCTGGCCAAGCCCTTAAGCTGGGTTTTGGCGCTGTAGTAATCAACTAAAATATCTTCCACCAAGGCCGGACTGGCTCGGCTGCTTCGTATTTTAGAAAGTTCCACCGTCAAAAAACCGGTTGTTTCTTTTAATTTATTTTTGAAATCAACTATTTCCATTATTTAACCTTGCCACCCATGGATCGTATGACGACTTTCATACGATTGATATCTTCCTTCATCATAGTAAATTCCTGGTCCAATTTTTCATGCAAAACCATGAATCGGTCTATGCTGTTATGCAAGGAATTGATATCTCGCCGACTCGCCAAATCAGCTTTCATTTCAACCAAATCTTCTTTGGTAGCAAAAACGGATACAAGTTTTATTATGTCTCTTTCGTTTAACATATTTACGATCTTAGACCGCTAAACAATAAAAATCAAATTTACTTGCCGGCGCCGGCAATTATCCGGCTGTTGTTTTGGGGATCCACCCATAAAACATTCAATTGCTTGCTGGTGCCTAGTTTGCGCACCTGCCAAAACTTGCCGCCATCTTTGGTACTGTAAATTAAATTGGCCAGGGCTACATACATTTCGGATGATCCCCGGCCGCCGAAAGCCGCGTCTAAAACCGGCAGGGCTTCGTTGGGGAAAATAATATCCACCGGTTCCCAGTTTACGCCAAAATTTCCCGACCTTAACAAACCGAATCTGGTTCCCAAATAAAGCTGGCCATCCGCCGGATTCCTGGCCACACCGGCTATATTTTTAGAACCCGGAAATTCGTTTAAGGTTTCACTCTCATCCACCCAACTCGCGCCGCCATCGCTGGAGGTGAATATACCTTTCATAAAAGTAGCCACAAACAACTGGCTAGTGTTTAAGGGATTTATGAAAAATGAATTGATGGCCGAGCCGAACTCTTGAACCAATTTCCAGGTTTCGCCGTAATCCTGGCTTTTAAGCAATAATCCTTCGCCGGTGGTAGCCCAAACCACATTAGCGCGGTTTGGGTCTATCTTAACGTCAAAAACCGGCAACCTTGGTTTAGCCGCAATGTAAACTTCCTTAAACGACAAACCGCCGTCTTCCGTTTTTAGAACCCGGCCAAAATTATTCTGGTACACGCCTAAATAAAATCTATCGGGAATTTTTTTCTTGTAATCGGGTAGATTAGGATCCACGGCCAGCCCGTAAACATCGGCCCGCGCCGCTAAAATTTTATGGGCGTCTGTCAATTTGTGCCAGCTTTCGCCGCCGTTTACGCTTTTATAAATACCGCTGCCTAAAGTGGTGGCGTATAAAATTCGGGAATCTTTGGGATTATGGCTTAAGCCGGTTATATTAAGCCGGCTGATGTTTCCACCCGTGTCTAAAACGCCGAATTTTTGCCAGGTTGATCCTTTATCAACGCTTACAAAAAAACCCGCTTGGGGCGTTAATAAGTTTCCAAAATAAAAATTGACGGCAAAACCCGCAATGGAAATCACCACCGCTAAAAAAATGATAAACTTTAAGGCATTAGCCATTAGTATTCGCTAAAATTTCAAAAACATGCTCTCTAACGCCAAACGCGCGTTGGCGTTGGTGGATGATAAAACATTTCTGGTGGTAGCCGCCGCTTCTAACTTGTCCAAACCAAGTTTGCCAGCCAACACATCTGTTCTTAAAGCCAACAGCCAATGATCCATAATTTCCGCCAAATTTTCTTTTTTGGCTAAGTCGTTGGCCAAGCTGAATCTCTCCGCCGCCGATAAACTTTCAAGCTTAACCAGCTTACTAAGAATTATACCATCTTTTACCTCCGGTAAAACAAAGCCGGGGCTTGGAAACGGCAAACTAACCACTCGGGAAATTATGGTTGCGGGTATGTTTTTAACAGAAGAACAGATGATAAAAATAATAGTGTTGGAAACCGGTTCTTCCAAAGTTTTCAACAAGGCGTTCCAGGCCTCCTCGTTAAGATGTTGGGCCTCTTCTATAAACACTCCTTTTTTAATTAAACTTAAGGGCGTGCGCGCAACAAAGTTGCGCGCGTCGCGGACTTGGGCGATGGTTATGTCTTTTTTATCCGGCAGGCGGCGAATAAAAAAAGTATCAGGGTGAACCCCAGCTTTAATTTTTACTTCAAATTCCTGGTTATTAAGTTGTGATAAAAAAGATTTAGCCAGTTCTTTTTGGTAAGCCATATCGCGGCCATAAAACAAAAAAGCGTGGGGCACTTTATTATTTCTCAAAATCAAATCAAGATATTTAAGTTGTCGAGAGTACATATTATAGAAACATCGGTCTGAGCGACTTCAAGGAGGTTCAACTTAACCTATAAAGAGGGAGGATGGAAGAGCCCCTCCTTGCAGGAGCGAAGACTGATGTTTCGGTAATTACCTTTTAGCAAACAACGCCCGCTTATATAATTCCAAATTTTCCAAAGCCACTCCCGTGCCTTTGGCCACGCAAAAAAGCGGCTCATCGGCCACATAACAAGGCACGCCGGTTTCTTGAATTATTAAACTATCTAGGTTCCTTAATAAGGCCGTTCCCCCCGAAAGAATCATACCTTTATCCATAACGTCGGCGGCCAGTTCCGGCGGCGTTTCTTGCAACACTTTTTTAACGGTTTTAACCACTTCACCCAGAGTGTCTTTTATGGCTTTAGGAATTTCGTTGGCATGGAGTTCTATGGTTTTAGGCAAGCCGGCCACCAGATCGCGTCCTCTTATTTCTAAAATTTCTTCTTCTTTTTGGAGAATGGCCGAGCCTAGAGTGATTTTTATTTGTTCGGCGGTGCGCTCCCCCACGGCTAAATTATGAACCTTATGGATGTAATTTTGAATAGCCGCGTCTAGGGCGTTGCCGCCCACCTTGGCCGAAGCCCAAGCCACAATCCCGCCCAGCGATATCACCGCCACCTCGGTGGTGCCGCCGCCGATGTCTATAATCATATGCCCCGAGGGCTCGTTGATGGGAATGCCCGCGCCCAGAGCCGCCAGGATCGGCTCTTTGACCACATAAGCCGCTTTGGCTCCGGCTTTGAGCGTGGCTTCCACCACCGCCCTGCGCTCGGTGGAGGTTATGCCGGCTGGCACGGCCACCATCACTTCGGGCCTAAAAAAGCTGAACCGGCCGGTTATTTTTTTAATAAAATACCGGATCATGGCTTCGGTTATGCGGTAGTCGGCAATAACGCCATCCCTAACCGGCCGCACGGCCATAATGCTTTCAGGCGTGCGCCCGATCATTTCCTTGGCCGCCGCGCCCACCGCCATAATTTTATTATCATCCAAACTTACCGCCACCACCGAGGGTTCGTTGATGATAATGCCTTTAGGCGGCACATATACCAACGTATTGGCCGTGCCTAAATCTATGCCTATTTTGATTGCCATACGGGATCATACTAGCACTGGAAATGTTTTTTTCAAATATTCTTAAACCATATTCTTAAACCATCTAAAAAATCATTTCTGCCAATTCTTTATTCCCATACATCTCATACGATCGTAGAAAATATGTTAGAATAAAATAATATGAAAGTTAAGAAAGGTTTGGTTACAAAATTCATTCTTGAGAAACTAGCCGAGGTAAATGAGTTGGCTCTGGAAGCCATGTTCCCCAGAAACAGGGCCGAGGGCCGGCTCTGGAGAACAATTTTTGGCCTACCAGCATATTATGAATTTTCTAAAGATAATTTCTCAGCGACATTGAGCCGGCTAAAGAGCCAAGGTTTAGTGGATAAATTAGGTGGTAAAAAATATGCCAAGTGGCGTTTAACACTCAAAGGTAAAAATAAACTTGGTTCTCTTAAAATGGACTTAATTAAACCCGATGGAATTCCACGGTTGGTGATGTACGATGTTCCCGAAAAAGAAAGAAGAAAAAGGGATTTATTAAGATTAGAACTGGTAGCTTGTAACTATCAACAACTTCAAAGAAGTGTCTGGCTGGGTTATTCTCCCTTGCCAGAAAAGTTCATACAGAGTTTAAGAGATCTTGGTCTTAAAAATAAGGTTCATATTGTAAGTATTAATAAAACCGGAACTTTATCGGAGTTTTAAGTATATTCTAAAATCTTATTCTTATATATTCATTACGATCGTATGATATGTATATGAATAAGATTTAGATAAATTGGATAAGAGGTAATATAAAAAAAATAGAAAATCAATAAAATAAATTCAAAGAATCCCATGGTGCACTTCCTAGGAATGGGTTAAAAATTTAAGGAATCTGTCTTATACTGTATCTGTCAATAGTGCGGATTTGGGCTAGATATGCTACATTTAGCACGAAAAAATGACCAGAAAAACGCGCCGAATTTTATTGGGGTTGGCGGTAACGGCTTTTTTAATTATTGGTTTTATTCTTTTAATGTACGCCCGCGGCTACCGCTGGGATTTTAACAACAACCGTTTATTGCTTTCGGGCGCCATATATATTAAACCCCAAAGCCCCAAGGAAACGGATATTTTTATTAATAAAAAAAATACCGACGAACAAACCGCCGCTCTTATAAAAAACCTTCTGCCTTTGCGAAAATACCACGCCCAGGTGGCTAAGGTCGGTTACCAAACCTGGCAAAAAGAATTTGAAGTAACGCCCGGTTTGGTAACCGAAGCTGAAAATATAATACTGTTTCCAGAAAAATTCTCTTTTCAAATGTTTGTGTCTGAACCCGGCCTATTGGATTTTAATATCTCTCCGGATCAAAAATTCGCGGCTGTTAAAACAAATTCGGCTAAACTTATATTTTATGATTTTTCCAACTCAACTACCACGGCCACACCATTCACCTTCCCCGACAAAATAAAAACTAAAAGCCTCCGATTTTTGGAAAACGACCGCGGCTGGTCGGCTAATTCGCAAAAATTTATTTTCTCGCGCAGCACGGCCGCCAAAACAACCTGGTACGTTTGGGACAAATCAGCTAAAAAATTAACCGACCTTACTTTGCTTTACGAAAGAAAAATTATAGTTAAACAACCCAGCGCCTCGCCTCTGCCTACTAAATTTAACCCGTCAAAAGTACTTTGGTTCGGCGGCGATGACAATCTTTTGATTCTTATGGATAGTAAACTGTTTCAATTGGATCTGGCCGACGAAACAGTGGCAGACCTTAATTTGAGCGACGTGGTTGATTTTGATTCCCGTGAAAATAAAATCATCGCCCTTAAAAATCCGGATATTTTGTTAATAATGGACTCGGCGGTGGCCAATGTATCGGTTCTGGGCCAAACCACGTTTGCGCCCCAAAAAATATTTATTGCTCCGGATGATGCTAAAATCGCCTATACCACCGCTAACGCTTTAGGCGTGATGTGGTTAAAAGACACCGGTAAACAACCCTTAAAAAAATCGGGCGACCAAGAGGTTATTTACCAATCGCTCGGCGATATTTCCAGCGTTTACTGGCACACTAAAAACGAACACTTGATGTTTCTAGAAAATCAAAACTTAAAAGTTGTGGAACTGGATACCCGCGATAAAATCAATTTAGCCAGTTGGCCTGAAACCATAACGGCTATAAATTATTTAACCGGCGATGCCAAACTTTATTTTTTGACAGATGGCGCCCTAAAATTAGCCGAGGGGGAATTTTAATTATTGAAATTGGATTTAATAATTTTATTTAATAGAGATTAAAACTCTAACAATAAAGCTATAGCATTATAATTAGAAAATAAAAAAGGCCGTTCGTTGTTGGCGAACAGCCAGTAATTGGTTTGACTATTCATAGTCCACACTAGTGCCGATCCAAATAGCGTTGCGCCCAATTAACACCTAGCACTGCCAAAAACGCGACAACACCTCCCAGTAAGTACCATTTCATCCTTACCTCCTATCTTCGTCTTCTCTGGCAGCCGCGCGAAACGCGCGTATCATCTCCGGCGACATATCGCGAATGGCTTGATTGACGCGCTTGGGGTTAATGACCGTCGGCGCGAGTGGATGCTTTGGTTCGGACTTCGCCCGCTTTTTTCGTGCCATGATTCAACTCTCCTGCACCCAGATTCTTTTATATAGGTATTGAACCCAGGAAAACAATCTTATCAGAAACCACACACCGGCGAGTACTATAAGGTAGTACGCAACATAGTTGATTCCCTTTTGAACTCCACCATGTACCAGGCCGACGCTCCAGAAGTGCAGCAACAGAAGTAGTCCGGTGAATGTAAGTAGTGATGCTAAAAGTCCAGGTTCTTTTCTTGTCTGCATATAAGATCCTCCTTTTGTCAGCTTGATAAATATAGAAAAAACACTGCGGACAAGGTTGTCGCGCAAAAGAGTTTGATATCCCCGAAGGCAGCTCCAAAAGTCCCGAAAATCAAAAGTGTAATGAAACAATGCTCTACCGACGGGTACCAACCGGAGATAGCGCAAAATATCATAAACATGCCTGCTAGCATACCAATAGCCACCGCGAGTTTGTGATCATGGACATGAAGCCACATTTCAAACCTCTGCATCAGATAGTACATGACTTACCTCCTATCTTCGTCTCCTCTGCCCGCCGCCAGGAGTGTTTTCTCGTTCTCTCGGACGAATACCCTAAGTGCTCGCTTACACTTTTCATGCTTGATGACCGCCGGCGCGAGTGGATGCTTTGGTTCGGACTTCGCCCGCTTTTTTCGTGCCATACTCAACCTCCCTCTCTGGATTGCTATGGTCTGTTGGAGCGCGTAATACCGCGCGCGCGGGAAAATGCGGCTATTACAATGGCGGCACTGATGAGTAATAAGACGATTACCGTTACCACCAAACTGGGTGCTGTTATCCCATTACCGATCAATAACCCTAACGATATACCTAACAAGCCAATCACTACCGCGGAAGCGCCTTGTTGGCTCATAGTGTGAACCTCCTATGAAAAAGCGTGTTGTTAAAGAACATCTTATTCTATCTATAGTTTAACGGTACTATAAATTTCTATTTTTACAAAGTACTTGTAATACAAAAACCCCGCGATGCTTACTATCACGAGGTTTTTTGAGATTTTATTTTTACCGTTTGCTAAATTGCGGAGCGCGCCTGGCTTTTTTAAGGCCGTATTTGCGGCGTTCTTTTTCGCGCGGATCGCGCGACAGCAAACCCGACTTTTTAAGTTTTTTTCTAAAGTTCTGGTCAAACTTGATCAAGGCCCGGGCGATACCCAAACGCACTGCCTCGGCCTGCGAGTTGATGCCTCCGCCCTCCAATTTAACCGAGATCCTAAAATGATCGGCGGCTTTAAGTTTGCTTAAAGACTCCATCGCGGTTTCAATAAGATTAGGCAACCTAAAATAATCTTTGAATGTTTTTTCGTTTACTGAAAACCCCCCTTGGGCTGCCGATTCTTTGGGATTAGCCGTAAAAATCCTAACCCGAGCCACCGACCGCTTGCGCCGGCCAATAGCTTCAAAATACTTTTTAGTGTCCTTTCTTTCGGCGCTAAACACACCCAAAACATCTTCTTTTTCTTCTGGAACGTCTAAAATTGGATCGGGTATTGGACCCAAAATTTCTTCTTTTTTTTCTGTTTTTGTTTTAACAGGCATTTTATCTTATTTCTCCTTTATACAATCTTAAGTTCCCAATAAACTTATCGCGTAGCCGATTTTTTGGCAACATCCCGTAAACCGCCTCCCTTAAAACACCCCGGGAATCTTTAACCATATATTCTTTAAGCGTCCGCTGGCTGATACCGCCCGGGTAACCGGAATACTTAAAATATTTTTTATCTTCCAATTTATTTCCGGTAAATTTTAATTTATCGGTGTTAAAAACGACAACTTTTCTGGACAAATCGGGATTATTGGGCGAAAAATCGGCGCCGTCCTTGCCGCGCAAAGCCACCGCCACTTTAGTGGCCAAACGACCCAGTATTTCACCATCAGCATTAAATTTATACTCCCTATTCATAATAAAATTCTAGATTCTAAACAGTTTTGGATTTTGGGTTTTAATCATTGGGATGTGTTTCGGATTTAGTGCTTCGTGCTTCGGATTTTCATACAAATTCAATGTAACACATCCTGGCTCCGTCTTTTCTAATCTCGCCCAACCTGATAATACGCGTGTAACCGCCGTTTCTGGATTGATATTTTGAACCAATTTCCTTAACAATCTTACTCACCGAACCTTCCGGTAGAACTTTAGCCAATGCCCTAATATTGGCTAATCCCCCTTTCTTGGCTTTGGTAATAAGCGGAGCTATAACCCGAGCCAGCTCTTTAGCTTTGGCCTCGGTGGTTTTTATCCGGCCTTGGTCAATCAAAGCCACCGACAAACT
>JACQLN010000008.1 GCA_016204035.1 Parcubacteria group bacterium
AGGAGCGGCAGTAAAATGAATTTCTTTATTTCGAACAAACTGCCGCAAATAGGCGTTAATAACCGCGCTCAAAGAAAGTCCAAGCTCCTCGGCTACCCCTTGGG
The DNA here is from genome assembly GCA_016204035.1 of Parcubacteria group bacterium. GTDB lineage: Bacteria > Patescibacteriota > Minisyncoccia > JACQLN01 > JACQLN01 > JACQLN01. Next base: position 105 of record JACQLN010000008.1, read on the forward strand.
CATTCTTTTTTACATCCTTATCTGTTTTAATGTTAATCACTGTCTTCATACCTAAAGTGTATACAACGGTTAGTTTGGTGTCAATGGCGGCGGGGGTGAGATTCGAACTCACGAGAGGCTTTCACCTCTAACAGTTTTCAAGACTGTCCTATTCAACCGCTCTAGCACCCCGCCCTATTCCAAGAAATTAACATAAAAACAGCTTTCCTTCAATTTAATAAAGTGATATATATAGTAATGAATACGGAGGCGTGCGTGAGCGGCTCAAACGAACGGTTTGCTAAACCGTGGAGGTCTAAAAAACCTCACGCAGGTTCGAATCCTGCCGCCTCCGCCAATGAACAAAATAGAGTGGCAAGCGTACGAATTTGAACAGCCTGAACGGCAGACCAATTGGTTTGTTTCGCTTTGGATTTTGGCGGCGGCTTTGGTGGTGGTGGCCGTAATTCTAAAAAGCTATCTTTTGGCCGTGTTCATAATCATCGCCGCCGCCGTTTTGAATATCTATGCCCTAAAAGAACCCCGCGAATACACGTTTATTTTAGACGCGGAAACCTTAAAAATCGGCGAAAAAGAACACGCCCTGGGCGAGTTCAAATCTTTCTGGATTTTTGAGCGCGAGAGTGGTAATGTTTTAAGCTTGGAAGGCAAAAACATACTTAATCTGCATTTGGAAATCCCCTTGGCCGAAATTGACCCCGAAACGGTGCGCCATATAATATCGCCCGCGGTTCCCGAAAAAGAACATAACGAATCAACCATAGACATACTGGCCCGGCGGCTGAAGTTTTGATTTTTTATTTTTGATATTTAATTTCTGATTTTTTACAAGCGCCCATCGTTCAACGGACAGGACACTAGCTTGCGGAGCTAGCAATTGAGGTTCGATTCCTCATGGGCGCACATCAAAAACAGAAAGAGCTATGATAGTTCTTTGAAATCTTGAAAAGGAGGTGATTCGTGGATTGGGTTGTGGTTATACTGGCACTTTTTATTATTTTTTCTATTATTGAACGAGTTGCTGAAGTTAATCCGTCCATAACTTTTACTCTCTTTATTGTCTGTATCATTTTTTACGGCGCCATAACATGCACACATAAGGAGAATAAGGAAAAAAAGAAAAAATAAGAAGAACAAGAAAAAGTTAGAGAGAAAATGTTACTGATAGAGAAGGAAGAATCAGAGAAAAAAGAAAAAATTAGAAGGGAGCTCGAGCAAAGAATTGGTGGGCTTATAGCCGATTCCCAGGTTTTATCCCAAAAACTGCCCGAAAGAGTCAACTCCGCCCGGGAGGCCATTGATACCGCGGAACAAGAATACCAAGACGGCGCTTTCGCTCCGTTCTGGGACGCTGTGGAAGTGGCCGTAACAAGTCTGGCGCATTTTGACACCGGTGTCAGACAAATCGGCAAAAACTATTCTGAATATCAAACCGAAATTAAGCAACTTGAATCGCCGCCGGTATTTGACTGGAAAAAGGCGGCCGACATTCCCGACGCCATAACCATAGCCAACCGACTGCAAAAAATTGTGCGAGCTGGACAAAGAAATTTCCAGTTCGCTGTAATATACGAACAAAGAAAGACTAACCAGATATTGGTAGCCGGTTTCGCCGGCCTGGGCCAGGCCTTAAGCCAAATAGCTTACCGCATAAGCGAATCAACCGGTCTTTTATCGGCTGCTATCGCCGATTTGTCCTTTACTGTATCCGACACATCGGAAAAAGCCATTGAAGCCGATAGAGAGAACGCGCGAGCTGTTATGGAAAGTATAAAAGTTATCAGGAGGCAGACGAAAACCGAAGCGGAGACCGAGGCAGAAGCCAGACGGGAATATGAGCGAAGAGAACTGGAAATGTTGGATAATATCCAGCGTCGCCGAGTGCCTTCTCTTCTGGGCGCCAAGGATGCCTCCAATAACTAACGAGGAATCTTCGGCAAACAATTTCATTGCCCACCCCAAAACCCGCGCCTCGCGCCAAAAAACCGGCGCCGCGCGGGCTTTTTTTATTACATCCGGCAATTAAATACCAAGGTCTGACCTTGGTATTTAATTCAAAAGCGGTTTTTATTAGTTTTTTGACATATTAAACAAGTTATACTATGCTTAAGTAAAATTTGGGCAAACCACCCAGGTTTAGCACCTTAAAAGAAAGGATATGCAATGAAGCAACTTATTGTTGTAAGGCACGGCGATTACGGCCACAGCGAGCTCACTGATCTCGGTCGTACCCAAATCCGCGCGCTTGCCGAAAAACTAAAACCGTTCACGAACGGAGCAACAGTTCTCGTTCTTACTTCGCCGGCTGTTCGGGCCCGCCAAAGCGCGGAAATTATCAGTTCTACTTTTGGTGTTGGGTTTGAAGAACATGATATTTTATGGTCAGACGAATCACGCACAGAAAACCTCCTGGGAACCCTGGAATTGGTCAGATCCCGTAAAGACGGGGCCGAGGTAATCATCTTGGTCACCCACTACGAATATGTTGAAAGATTTCCGGAATACATCGCGAGAGAGGAACTGGGAACCGAGTTACGTTCGCGAGTCATCGGGAAAGGCCAGGCCTGGGTTCTTGATTGTCTTCAGAAAACTTTGACTCACGTAAGCTGACTTTGCAGCGCGGCGCCGTTCGGCGCCGCGCCTTTTTATTGCACACAAAACCAACATATTGACTCAATTATCAAATAATGCTATCTATTTAACCAGCTCTTAAAATGCGGATAAACAAAATCCGCTCCCATAAACCCCATACCATCCTCAAGGGAGGCGTGCTATGAAACGGGGTTTGCAGATCGGCGGTCTTTTCGTTCTTTTGGTTTTTTTGTTGAAAGCAACTGATTTCGCTTTCAAACTCATCAGCGCCCCAAGCGACATCAGTGTCGCTATCGGCATTCTGATTATCGTAACAGAAATAACTTTTTGCGTAGCTTTCATTCCGTGGTGCGTCAAAAAGATGAGGGGACGGAATGCACCTATGGCCCTGCTGACCATACTCGTAAGTATGGCCACCCTCAACAGCTGCACCAGGATCAACCCCGGGCATGCCGGCATCGAGGTAGACTTCTACGGTCAGGATCGCGGTGTACAAAGCTATCCAATGAGAACAGGAGTGGTTTGGTACAACCCAGTCACAAAAGACATTCTTGAATACCCGACCTTCGTTCAAACGGCTGTATGGACAAGAAACCTTGAGGAAGGCAGCCCCGCCAACGAAGAAATAACTTACAACTCGCGGGAGGGTATGGTCTTTACGGCCGACATTTCACTGGCCTATCAGTTGATACCGGAAGAGGTGCCGGGGTTTTACGTGAAATTCAGAACGAACGATCTCGACACTTTTACGCATGGTTTCCTAAGAAATATAGCCCGCGATGCCTTCAACGAAATCGCCACGCAATACACGGCAGACGAACTTTACGGTGACAAGAAAGAAGAGGCTGTAAAGAAGGTAAAAGAAAAAATAAACGAACAAATTGAACGATACGGCGTGGTACTGGAACAATTTGGCTACATCGGCGCCCCTCGCCCGCCGGACAGCGTGGTGGAATCCATCAACGCTAAGATTTCGGCCACCCAAAACGCCATCCGCACCGAAAACGAAGTGCGGCAAGCTAAGGCGGAAGCCCAAAAACTGATAGCCGCGGCGGAAGGTGAAGCTCAGTCCAACGACATTCTGGTCAAATCCCTGACCCCGGCCCTGATTCGCTGGAGAGAACTCCAGTTGACGGAACAAGCCATCCAGAAATGGAACGGGGTTAGACCGCTGGCCGAGGGAATCGGAAGCGGCTTGCTCTTGAACATCTCATCCTCTTCCGCAGCAACAACACAGTAGTTCATACAGCGCGGCGCCGAACGGCGCCGCGCCTTTTTATTACATCCGGTAGTGAAATTGGACTGATGAATAAGCGGAGCTTGTCCAATTTCTACTACTGGATTGCCTTAAAAACCGCGGCGGAATAGAATCAAATCATGTTTGATCTCGGCTCTCCCATCGAAGCCCTCGCCGGCATCGGCGAGAAAGTTTTAGAAAAACTGCGCAAACTTAAAATCAAGAACGCGCGCGACCTTCTTTTTTATTTGCCTTTTAGGTACGAAGATTTTTCCAACATCAAAAACATTATTGATCTTGTAGCCGGAGAAAAAGCCACCGTCGCCGCTAAAATCCTAAATATCAGCAATAAACGCACCTGGAAACGTAAAATGATTATCACTGAAGCCCTGCTGGAAGATGCCACCACGCCCGTGCGGGCGGTTTGGTTCCATCAGCCGTATCTGACTCAAACCCTGACCAAAGGCGTCTGGGTAAACATCTCGGGCAAGGTTTCGCTAGATAAGATGGGTTTGGTTTTTTCCAATCCGGCATTTGAAATTTTAGGATCAGAGAATGAAAAAGGTCTGACCTTCCAGGAAGGTCAGACCTTGGGAAAAGTCGGCCTGCACACCGGCGGTTTGGTAGCCATTTACCCCGAAACCCAAGGGCTGACTTCGCGTTGGCTGCGGCTTAAAATAAAAGCATTGCTGGACAACATCGGCGATATTGCCGATTTCCTGCCCGATTTTATTGCTAAAGATTTTGAACTTATTGAACTCACCCGGGCCTTGCGCCAAATCCATTTTCCCAAAAACAACGCCGAGTCCCAAGAAGCCAAAAAACGCCTGGCCTTCCAAGATATTTTTTTGCTGCAGCTTTACGTTCAAAGCGAAAAACAAAAAATAAAATCGCGGCCGGCGGCCGGCGTGCCGATTGACGTGGAATTGATAAAAAAATTCACCGGCTCTTTACCTTTTCGGCTTACCGATTCCCAAAAAATCGCCTCGTGGCAGATATTGAAAGATATGGAAAAACCCTCGCCCATGAACCGCCTCTTGGTGGGCGATGTCGGTTCCGGGAAAACTGTGGTAGCCGCCATCGCGGCTTTGAACGCGGCTCGGCACGGCCATCAGATCGCTTTTTTGGCGCCCACCGAAATCTTGGCCTTTCAACATTATAAAACCGCCAGCCAACTGTTCGCTAATTTTAACTTAAAAATCGGACTTTTAACGGCCTCGCAAAAACCAAAATCCAATCTGGCTGGATTTGATATTCTGATTGGCACTCACGCTTTGATTCAAAAGAGTGTGAGATTTTCCAATTTGGCGCTGGTGGTAGTGGATGAACAACACAGATTCGGCGTGGACCAGCGAGCGGCACTACTGAAAGATCCTAAACATTCAGCTGTACCTCATCTGCTCTCCATGAGTGCCACGCCCATCCCCCGCACCCTGGCTTTAACGTTGTACGGCGATTTGGATTTGTCGCTCTTAAAAGAAATGCCTAGGGGCCGAAAAAAAATAATTACCAAGGTTGTTGCGCCAACCAATCGCGAAAAGGCTTATCAGTTTATAGAAAATCAGGTGCGGTTGGGGCGGCAGATATTCGTGATCTGCCCGCTGATTGAAGAATCCGAAGCCGCCCTCATGAGCGAAGTTAAAAATGCCACGGCCGAATACGAAAAACTTTCCAAAAATATATTCCCCCACTTAAAAATCGGCCTCTTGCACGGCCGCTTAAAACCGCCGGAAAAAGCAGAGGTGATGAGAAAATTCAAAAGCAAAAAAACCGATATCTTGGTTTCCACTTCGGTGGTGGAAGTGGGCATAGACGTGCCTAACGCCAGCGTGATGATGATAGAAGGCGCCGACCGGTTCGGTTTGTCGCAACTGCATCAGTTTAGAGGGCGCGTGGGGCGGGCCGAACACCAAAGCTACTGTTTTTTATTTACCGAATCGCCCGCCCAAGCCACCGCGGCCCGATTAAAAATTTTAGCCGAAAGCGAAGACGGGTTCCGGCTGGCCGAAAAAGATTTGGAACTGCGCGGCCCCGGCCAATTTTTCGGGCGCGAACAGTCCGGCCTGCCCGACCTCGCCATGTCTTCGCTTAAAGACACCAAACTGATAGCGGAGGTCCAACAAGCCGTTAAAATTTTTCTGGAAAAAGATAAAATTGAAAATCACGAATTATTAAAAGATCGGCTGGGCGAATTTAAGCGCGAAATACATTGGGAATGAATCCCGTTAGAGGTAAGCCGCCCCGAGGCGGCTGACGCCGTGCCTTTTAGGCAGGGCGGACCTCTAACGGGATAAAAAAGCGCCCCGCGTCAGACGCGGGGCGCACAATCTAGAAAGGCACACCGGCTCTTTCGTTCTGCCATTGCGTAAAGATAGAATCGCCTTTCCCTCGGCGCATGGCTCTATACAATACCGTTGGTGTAAACTGCCGAAAGAACTTCTTGGGAATTTTGAGACCCAATTCTTCTAAGGCAATTTCCTGTACTCTATCAACCAACTCTCCATGGTTCATATCGTGTATTCTGATTCTCTTGAAGTTGGCGCTGACATACAATCTTCCAGTCATTTCTCGCCTCCTATGTGAAAAGACAAGAAACTGCTCCTATTACTAAGTATAACAAATAAAACCTATTTAGTCAAGCGGCTTTTGGGCGTAACCCAAAAACGTCGTCGCTCAAGAAATTTCACTCCTCCTTAAAACCCCTCGGTTTTAATATTTCCGCCACGGGAAACTACCGTTTCCCGACCCCTTCCCTGGATTTTGGGGTTACCCAAAATCCCATGTATTTGCCCAACATTAGACGGGTTTGGGCGTCTAAGGCGGGTATGGAACCAAAAATAATCGTGGTGAACGGCACTAAGGCCCACTGCAAAATCATCCAAACATATTTATGCCGGCCGTAGCGAGGCGGTCGGGGCGGCAGAAGGTTCATGGAAATAACCGCCGAAGAAACCAAACCCAGCATGGCCAGCGTCATTATGGTCCGGGTGATGCGCGGCAGGTTATAGGAAAGCACGGTTACGTTAAAGGCCGTACCGCCCAGAATAACCGGCAGCCAGCCCATTAAAAAAATTATCAAAGCATTGGTGGCCCAGGAATAATAGCCTTCCACAAGATTAAACCCGTGGCGCAATTTTTTTGTTAAAGGCAGAGTTTTATTTTTAGTAAAAGCAAATAAGCAGTAAACCAAATTTTCGGCGCCCCAGGCCCAGCGCCGCTGCTGTTTGTAAAGCGCTTTTAAGCTCTTCCAAAAAGTTTCGTCCACCGCCGCGTCCATATAAACCGGAGCGTATAAAGACACCGTTTCGTAATCGCCGTTATAAAAATTGTAGCATTGCCAAAAAATTCGCGAATCTTCCGAAACTATATTCGTCTGCCAAAAACCAACTTCGGCCAAGGTCCTAAAACTCATGGAGTGGCTGGAAAAAGTCACTTGGCGTTCCGGCCGTTCCTGCTGCATCGTCAACCAAAAAGAAGATGAAAAAGATACCACCCGAGCCAAAGCCGGGGCCTCCCAGATATTGTTGGTAAAAATCGGCACCGGTTGGAACGAAGCCCGGGCGGGATTGGGGTGAGCAATATATTTATGCGTCAGCAAAGCAAAATATTGCGGCCAGACGTTGGTATCCACGTCAAAAACCGAAACTATTATTTTTTCGTGGGGCAGATTCAACGGATCTATAATTTCTTCTTTAACACGCCTAACCGCCCAACACTCGTTGGCGCCTTTGCCGGCCAGTTCCCCGGGAATGTTTTGCGGATGAAGTGTAAGTAACAGTTTGAAAAACTCCGAACCAAATTCTCCTTTTATTTTCTCGGCCGTTTTAAGCGGCTCTGCTCCGCCGCGTTCTTCTAAAGCCAAAACCACGATCATTTTATTTCGATCGTACTTGGAATCAAGCAGGGCCTTGAACGTTTGGCGCACCACTTCGTAGGGTTCTTGATACATCGGTAAAACAATCAAGTGCCAATAGTCCTCCCAGTCCGAACGCTCTTTCAATTTAGACCACCAATCAATTTTTAGATTTTCCCGCAACCGCCGGTAACCGGAACGCAAATGAAACGAAAGATACAAAACCTTAACAAACCAGTAGACGTCAAAAAGAATAATAAAAACAGCCACCCAGGCCGGCTGGAAAATCGAAAGAATCACGAGCCCAATCAACGTGCCCCAAGCCAAAACCCCGGGCATTATTTCCAGCATCCGATAAATTATTCTGTCGCGCCGATTGGCAATTTCGGTGGCGCGGCCGATGCGCAGGTACCATTTGGTGTCCATAATTGATATAAAAGTCCCGTTTAGTCGGGACTTATAAATTTGTAGCGCCAACGGGATTCGAACCCGTGTTACAGGGATGAAAACCCTGCGTCCTGGACCAGACTAGACGATGGCGCCCCTACTTCGCTCTGATATTACATCAGAGCTTCGAAGGGCAAGTAATTCTGTAAAACAACTACTTGTCCTTCCGAAGCTCGAATGCGAATTTGAGCGTAGGAGGAACGATGGCGCCAAAATTCTTCAAAGCTTGTCTTATGATACAACTGTCGTTATGATTTGTAAACTATGAAAATATTGGCTATTGAGACCAGTTGTGATGAAACTGGCCTGGCTTTGATTGAGTCGGACACCAAGAATAAAGTTAATATCTTGGCTAATTTGGTGTCTTCGCAAATAGAAACCCACCGGCCATACGGCGGCGTGGTACCTAATTTGGCCAAGCGCGAACACTTAAAAAACCTGCCGATCCTTTGGCAAAAGCTACAAGATCCAAGATACAGGATCCAAGATTTAGATCTGATCGCAGTTACGAATGGACCCGGACTAGCGCCATGTTTATGGGCCGGCATAAATTTCGCGCAGAAACTCGCTCAAGAATTAAACAAGCCGCTTGTTGGAATAAATCATCTCAAGGGCCATATCTACATTGCTCTCTTAGAGCAACAAATTTCTAATTCTCAATTTCTAATTTCTAATTCTAAATCCCAGATTCTGCACCCTAAACCCTATACCTCTTCGAGCCTGAGACTCTCAGAGCCGAATGGCCTATACCCTTTCAAGTTCCCTGTTCTATCCCTAATTGTGAGCGGCGGACATACGCAACTGATATTTTCAAAAAAATTGGGACATTACCAAATCGTCGGCGAAACTTTGGATGACGCTGCCGGCGAAGCGTTTGATAAGGTGGCCAAGCTGTTGGGATTGGGTTACCCGGGCGGCCCGGAAATTTCCAAGCTGGCAGTTAAGGGAAACTCAAAACGTTTTGATCTGCCGCGGCCGATGCTAAACAGCAAAAATTTTGATTTTTCTTTTTCCGGCTTAAAAACCGCGGTGCTGTATTTGGTAAAAGGACTGACGCCGAACCATCCCCAGCCCTTAAAATTGACTCCTAAAAATAAAGCCGACCTCGCCGCTTCTTTTGAGCAAGCCGTGGTTGATGTTCTGGTTCATAAAACAATCCTAGTGGCTAAAAACCTAACCCCTAAAACCCTAATTCTCGGCGGCGGTGTAGCCGCTAATAAAAAACTCCGCCGAGAATTGAAATCGGCCGTTAAAAAAAACTGG
>JACQLN010000009.1 GCA_016204035.1 Parcubacteria group bacterium
ATATAAATTATGCTTCCTACCAGGCCGGCGCGGTGACACTGTCTAGTTTGCATAAAGAAACGGCCTGGAATTTTTTGGTTTTTGCCGCCGGTCGCGCGTCTGCCGCCGGTTATTTGCAGTCAACTTATCTGCCGCCGGCCCGAAGAGATCTGGTTGACTTTACGGCCACCGATCCGATTCTAAATATTTTTGCCAAACAAGCTCTGACCGCGGCCAACTGGGCCCAGCCGGACGAGGTTGAAGTCAAAAAAATTTTTGAACGGATGATCACCGTTACGGCTTTGGGACAGACCACCTCGGCCGAAGCCATCAAAGAAGCGGCGGCAGAAGTCACAAATCTTTTGAGATAATTTTCAATTTTCAGTTCTCAATTTACAATAAATTTTCAATGGCTCAATTAACAAACAGTAACTATAATCTTGAGAATAGAACAGCTAAGTTTGGTGAGAATATAATAACTTTCTGTAAAAATATACAACAGGATTTAATTACAAAACCAATTATTACACAATTAATTAGGTCGGGTACCAGTGTCGGGGCAAATTATATGGAAGCAAATTCGGCCAGTTCTAAACGAGACTTCAAAAATAAAATATTTATTTGTAAAAAGGAAGCGCAGGAAACAAAACATTGGTTGAGAATGATGGTACAATGTACCCCAGAACATAAAGAAGTTATAGGCAGGTTATGGCAAGAAAGCCAGGAACTCACCATGATTTTTCAGAAAATAACATCATCTTTAAGTTAGTTTGAAAATTGTAAATTCAATGAAAATTGTAAATTGTAAATTGAAAATTATATTAGCGGCTATTTTGTTTTTACCATCTCTAGTTTTGGCTGATGGCTTGGTGCCTTGCGGCGGAGTGGGAGAAGGTTTTTGCACAATCTGCGATTTTTTCTCCCTGGCCCAGAATATTTTTAATTTTGTGGCCCTTACCTTAACGCCTATCGCGGCGGTGATGCTGATTTTTTGGGGCGGCTATATGTTTTTAATCTCGGGCGGAAATCCCGCCGGAGTTGTCAAAGCCAAAAGTATTCTAAAAAACACGGTGATTGGTTTGGTTATAGTTTATGCCGGGTATTTGGCCGCTTCGTTTACCGTTAAATTTTTTGCCGGTGAAACCAGCGTGGCCGGCTCCAGGTTTACCGCCGCGGGATTTAGCATCCAATGCACCCGCGTGGAACTGCCCGATGAAACCGGCGTGAAAATCGGCGATTTGACCGAAACAGAAACGATCCCCGAAATTGTGCCTGGACCTGGAAAAATAACACCGGTACCCAGTATTCCCGGTCTCAAACTTAATGATCCAGATGATGTGGATATAGATAATCTTGAAGGTAATGTGCGAACCGGTTTAAGCCAAGCCGCGGGGTTGGCATCGGGGCTAAATCTAGAATTGGTGGTAACTTCCGGTTTTAGGAGCCGAGACGAACAATTAGCTCTCGCGACTCAAAATTGCCAAGACCCAGCCGCCGACAGATGCGTAATTAAACCCGGCCGGCCGATAACTTGCATACCCCAAGGCGACGGTTCCAACTGCCGCCACACCACCGGCCAAGCCGTGGACGTGTGGTGCTGGCAAAACAACAGTAAATGTTCCCAAAGCGCGCTATTTACAAATGTGATGCAGCCCAGCGGTTTTTGCGTTCTTAAAAAAGAGAATTGGCATTTTGAATTAAAAACCGATTTAGACCAAGACCCAGACCGGAAGCAGAGTTTTAGGTGCGATTAATAAATCACAGAGGATCAGTTGTCGTTTGGTATTAAAAGTTGTAGAATTTTATCAATGTTAAAACTTTTTACTGTTTTTATTCTTTTACTCGCAACGCCGGTTTTTGTTGGGGCGCAAACTGGAGGTTCTATAGGGAGTGGTTCCGGTGGTTCTTTCGGAGATAGCGTTACCATCGAAAATCCTCTTCCATATAACAGCATCCCCGAAGTTATAAACAGAATCATAGATTTCTTGGCGCTGTTGGCCGCGCCCATTGCCGTGTTGATGTTGGTTGGGGCGGCTTATCTTTTTGTTTTTGGCGGCCTTAATGAAAATAACGTCAAAAAAGCCAAAAGCATTATACTGTATGTGGTGGTGGGTTTGATGGTGCTGGGCCTTTCCAAAGCCATAGTTAGTGTAACTTTATCTGTTTTGAATACTCCCGCCCCTCCTCCTTAATTCGGGATAAGTCCCGTTAGAAGTCCGTCCCCGCCAAAAGCGGGACGGCAGCCGCCTCTAGGCGGCTTACTTCTAACGGGATAAGTGGACTTGCATAATCGGATAAGGGTATTGTAAAATGGTACCAATGGGTCGATTCTTAAAATTAACCTAGTTCTCAATAATATAAAAATTTATAATGAACAAAATTAAAAGTTTGGCTTTAAGAGCGGCGGCCGCGGCGGGCCTGTTGGGAGTTTCAGCTTCAAATGCTTTAGCCCAATATCCTTTAGATGTAACACCTGTAACTGGTATAAATGATCCCGCTGACCTTAAGCTTAAAATTACAAGTGTTACCAATATTTTTGTGGGGTTTATTACTGTTATAGCTGCCATAATACTGATTTACGGCGCTTATCTGTATATTACAGCCGGCGCCAACGAGGATAATGCCAAGAAGGGTAAAACGGCTATTGTTTATGCCATAATAGGCATATTGGTAGCCGCTGCGGTTTATATCATTACCAATGTGGCTGGCAGCTTACTTAGTTAGATAACAGTAGTGTTTTTAAGTTTTGTAAATTAAAATCCCCTTCGGCCTTGGGCCGAAGGGGATTTTTTGTGTTTTGGGATTATCTCCTATATACAGGCGTAATTCTGGCAGTGCAGTTTCTATCGGTGCGAAATTGTATGTATTCACCTTTGCTGATTACCCCAGACATGTTGGGAGATGTTGATAGTGGAGAAAGAGATTGGCCGGTTTCAAAGTAATAGTAAGTGGTTTCATTGGATTCGTTGTTGACGCGGATTACCATGTTGCGGTGATTACGGTCTTTTTTTTTCTTATATTCAAACCACTTTCCACCTGTGTAAAAAAAATATTCTCCGGGCAGTATATACATTTCTTTTGACCATATATTTGCTACCAGTGGAAAATATATCGTTTCCCTTAAATCTATTTTTGTTCTGCCGGAAGGGGAATACATTACATCAGGGTTTGGATCGCGGTAGCCCATCAATTCCGCTATTTCCATATCCAAATTCCGAAATTTTTTAGCTACGGTTTCAAAGGTTTGGGGCAGGAAGAACGATAAAGTGGTTAAAGACATAATAACTATGGCCACAAAAGTATAAAACCGGCCCGAAAGCCAGCCGCCCCAAATGGAACTGCCTATGACTACGGCCGCGACGGCTATAAACAAAACCGGGACGGCCTCCATATTTTTTTCTATAGGCACTCTGGCCAGATATAACGAACCCATCAGCACCGCAAAAATCACAGGACCAAAAAACCTTAAATAACGCTCGCCGGCTTCAGCCGGGTTTACCGTTTTTCCGGCCAGCATACCTAACAGCAGGCCTAGGGGTGCGTAGAGCAGACCGAGCGCGGCTGTCAGCATTATCGCCAATACAGCCGCCAAATATCCAAAAACAGCCCAACCGGTGGCCGCTTTCAGTATTACCAGCACAGGTATCAACGCTAACCACACCAAAGTGGTGATTATAAGCGATTTTAGGTAAGTTTTTGCGGTCGGTTTTACTTTTTCAAACGTGGTGTCAGCGCCTGAAACAATGATCTCAAACAGCAAACTTATAGTTTTGGCCAAAGCATCAACCAGGGCTGACATGGCTCGACTCCTTTGGTTTTTTGATACGGTCGAGAATGCCTTCCAACGATTGATTTAATCTTCCCAAAAATTCGGCCAGAGCCGTGGTCGCTGAATCTTTTTTTGTTTCCGGTTTTTGAGCGGCTGCGCGCGCGAGTTCTTTTATAAAACCCAATTCCATGCTGATTCTTTCGAATTCCGTTTGGGGATTCTCGGCTTTTTTCAAGCGCTCGGCCGCTTCGGTCAGAAATTTTTCCAACAAACTTCGTGTTTTTGTTCCGCCGCCGTCTTCGGCCAAAAATACCGCCATAAAATCGGCAAAATCCGTCAGTTTTTCCACGGCCACGGCCGACAAGGCCGGAAATCTTTCAGCATAGACTTCGGCGAGGCCTTTGAATGCTCCAATAACTGATTCAATACCCTCGGAACGCAACGGGCTGTCTTGAGAAACGGTCTCGGCCAGGCGTTGGGCCAGTTTTCTTAAAACCGGATCAAACAACCCGGCCACGCTGGCTAAAACTTTTTTATCCGCCATGTTCTTTTCCTTTCTAGTTTTCAAAGAACCGAAAGAACAGAATCTTTATCTTGATATTTTAATAATGCCTTAATTTAGCGGCGGGGTCAAAATAAAATCCCCTCCGACCTTGGGTCGGAGGGGTGAAAGAACTTGTTAGTTTATCGTGAAGACCGCTTCACCCGGGTCTCCACGCAGCCGAAACTTACATATCCGGCCGAGTTTGTAAGTAGTGTTTCCGTTGGCAACCTTTATCGTTTTCCCGTCGGGAAGCAGGAACTCAATATCGCCGGGAGCTTGCCAATTGCCCACACTCCCAACTGGGAGTATCACCCAGTCGGATAGCTGGTTATTGGGCGGTATCTGAACCACGATTCGGTGTTGGGTTGGCGCCGAAGCCGTAGTGGTGGGACCGTTTCCCGTTGTGATGAGGCCGCCCCAGACTAGCCGGTCGCCCAGTACCACCAGAATGATAAAGATTATCGGCATCCAGGTAAACTTCTTGCGGAATACCGATAACACAATGCTGGTGGCGATAACCAGCAAACCTAACATCCAAAAAATGACGCGGTTGGGTGTATTATACAATTCTTCCAGCTCTTCCCGCCAGGTTTTGTGTTGCGGGTCCTGGCCGCCAGTCAGAAAATCGCCAGCGCCTTCACGCCAAGTGCGGTCGGCTACAATCTGGGCGCGGATTTTTTGATCACGTCGGAGCATTTCTTCTCGGGAAATTATGCCCCGGTTATAGTATTGGAAAACTTTTTCAGTTTCCTTTTCCAACTTACTGCCGTTTAACTCATCAGTCCTATCTACAAGTCGCTTATAGGCGACGTTGTGTCTTAGCGCCGGCGGGTTGATTCGCTCGGCTTGGCGAAGATCTTCGTATACCGCTCGCTTCTCGGAAGCTTCCGAGGTGAACGGCGCTTGGACGCTTACGGCTTGCCAAATGGCCGGCAAGCCCACGGTTACAGCCAACCACATCACAAAAATCTTGCTGACGATATTGAGCCGCGCCGTCGGAAGCGCCTGAAGAATGGCAATCCCACCGATGATGCCGAGAATAGCCAAACCCATCCAGAAACTGCTTATCCAGCCGGAGGCACGGAATACAACAATGACAGCCAAACCGGCTAGGGCGAGGCCCACGTTTTTCCATGTCATCTTGACTTACCTCCTTATGCCTTTGGCGGCTATTTCCGCAACTAACGCCGAGAAGAATTCTCTTACAAAAATCCAAACTTCGCTGCGCCGGCCCTCTCCTCTTGTTGCGGTTGAAATCGAAGGCGTTGCGGCTGGAGTCGGTTGAGCCGCATCGGGCAGATCCTGCTCGAGCCGGCCCTCTTGGATTTTACGCCAGCCCGCTTTGGCCCCGGCTTTTACTTCATCCCAAAAAGCTACCGGGATGTAAATCAACGAGAATACCAACTCTGCCCACCAGAATTTCCACGACCACGATCGCAGAAAATCGATAATGCCGGTCCAGGCGTTTTGCGCCCAGTGGATTTGGTTATTGGTGGCGTACTGGCCGTGGAAGTAGAGGTTATAGTATTTCTGTTGGACTGCGGAGACTCCAGAATCGGTCTCCGGCCCGAGGCCAAGGAATGCTAGATTGAACAAAAGATGCGCTCCAACAATCATCCAGAAAATCATGAGTTGGAAGTTGTTATTGGCGCGGAATCTTTCGCCGAGCGTTCTCGGTTCGGGTCGGTTCCACGATCTTGAGGGTTTTTCAAGATCAAGGTCTTCGGCTTTGAATCCCGGCACCAGTATCTTAGCTTTGCCGGGCGAGCATTTTTTGGAGGCGATTCCATAGTTGCCCGTGGGTATGGTTTCCACTTCCCCATCGGCCACGAATGTTACCGGAACGTCACTTTTTTCTTCACCCTTCTCGTCGGCCACCTGAACCGCGACCATATAATCTCCATCGTCGCGGAGCGTGTATCTGACACTAAGCTTGTCGGAGGCGCCAGATGTTTTTGGATCGGCGGGGATTTTGATCGTAATCTCCCGTCGGGTTGCCTGGCCCACAACTTGGACTTCTATCCGTACTTCTCGGGAAGATGGAATCGGTCCGGTGATTGTTTTTTTGCATCGGCCGTTGTCGTCGGTTGGCTCCGGGGTTGAAAACGCCGCGGAGCCGACAAAGAATTGGAGGTTCCGGCCCGAAAGGGCCCGCGGGCCTTCGGTTACGATGGCCTCTACTTCTATGGAAAACCCGCCCTCAACCGTTTTTTTGGCCGGCTGATAACGAAGTTCAATGCTTGACCGCGGCTGTTGGCCGCGACCGCGCTTTTCCCTACGTTCTTCTGGCATGGGAACCTCCTTTGTTTGCGTTTTTTCTGCAAGTTTTCAAACAGCTTGCCATTGGCCGTGATTTTGGTATGATATATCAAAAGGTGATGTATGTCAAGTGTTAGTAAAGCCCTGCGCATTTCGGACACCTTGAGGCACACTTAAGGTGTATGAACTATCAAACATTTACAACCCAACAAAAGTGGTCAATTATTCAGCAAGTAGAGAGTTCCTCCGATAAGAAACGGGAGTTGTTAAAACTGGGCATCTCACGCAGCACCTACTATGATTGGCTAAAGACTGGAGGCGAATCAAGAAAGAAAACAGCCCATATTGTCTGGAACAAAACTCCTCAATGTTTTGAAGACAAAATCAAAGAATACCGCTTAAGCGGCGATCCCCTTAAACATTCTCCGTCCAGGATTGTAGAGCGGCTGGAACGTAACGATGGTTATCTCATCACTGAATCCGGAGTCAAATCGGTGCTGACGAGATTAAAGCTCAATGGTTTCTTAAAACCCAAGAAAAAGCACTACCACATTCGTCCCAAGGCCGAGAAGTTTCTGGACGTGGTTTGCGTGGATGACGTGGAGTTTATCCGACAAAAACCCCATGACGCTTTTGTCCTTAATTTCACCGATGAATCTTCTTACCTGGCCCTAGAATCCCGGGTCTATGAGCATCGCACCAACGGTTATGATATTATCAAAGGATTGAAGAACCTTGAACAAGCCTACGGTCGTTATCCCAAGAAACTTCGTCTGGATAACGCTCAAGCCCATAAAGCTAGAAAGGTGATCAAGTTCTGCAGGAAAAACAGTATCCAAATGGAATTCATAACCAAAGGTTGTCCCGAGGAGAACTGGCCGGTGGAATCCTGGCACAGAAATCTTAATCAGGATGTTATCTATCAGCATGGCTATTCTGCGATTAAAGACTGGCAAAAAGCGGTGGATGATTACAGATATTTCCACAATCAGCTAAAAAGACTCCGCTCCGATCACATTCAAAGAACACCCCATGAAATCGCCTTTGCCTATACATCATTTTTGACCCAGGCGCGACTGAAAGCCAAGCTCCAGCGC
>JACQLN010000010.1 GCA_016204035.1 Parcubacteria group bacterium
CTTCGGCTGCGAAGGCCGGGCAATTAAACAATTATCAAATAATCCTTTTGAAAATTGAATCATTGATAATTGATTGTAAATTGAACATTGGAAATTGAAAATTACTTCTCCTTAAATTCTCCTTCCTGCGGTTTTTCGCCTTCGTCCGGCTTTTTATCTTCGGGCTGGTTCGGCTGGTCGGATGTTTTATTCACATCTGCTTGTTTATACAGATCCGCGCCGATTTTTTGAATGGTTTGGCTCAAGGATTCCGTTTTTGATTTTAACGCGGAAACATCGGTTGAATCTTTAACCTTTTTTAAGTCTTCTAGTTTTTCTTCTATTTCCTTTTTCACATCGGCCGGGATTTTTTCTGCTAGATCGCGCAAAGTTTTCTCGGTGCTGTAGATTAAAGTTTCGGCCATAATTTTGGCCTCAGAAACTTCTTTCTTTTTACTGTCTTCCTGGGCGTGCGCTTCGGCCTCTTTTTTCATCCGTTCAATCTCTTCTTTAGACAATCCGGATGATCCTTCTATGCGAATGGACTGTGTTTTATTGGTAGCTTTATCTTTAGCCGAAACCGAAAGAATGCCGTTGGCGTCTATATCAAACGTAACCTCAATTTGAGGCACGCCCCGAGGCGAAGGCGGCAGGCCGTCTAAAATAAACTTGCCCAGGGTTTTATTGTCGGTGGCCATGGGCCGCTCGCCTTGCAACACGTGAATTTCCACTTGGGGCTGGTTGTCGGCCGCGGTGGAAAACACCTGCGACTTGGCCGTGGGTATGGTGGTGTTTTTGCTTATAAGCACGGTCATCACGCCACCCAAGGTTTCCAAGCCCAGCGATAAGGGTGTTACATCCAGCAGTAAAACGTCTTTGACGTCGCCTTGCAAAATTCCCGCTTGAACCGCCGCGCCCAGAGCCACCACCTCGTCGGGATTGATGTTTTTGTGCGGTTCTTTGCCGAAAAGTTTTTTAACGGCTTCCTGCATAGCCGGCATCCTGGTTTGTCCGCCCACTAAAATAATTTCATGCATGTCGGATAACTTAAAACCGGCCTCGCTCACCGTTTGGCGCGTAATTTCCACCGAGCGATCAATCTCGTTACGCACCAAATCTTCCAATTTGGATCTGGTAAAGCGCATTAAAAAGTGTTTGGGGCCGTTGGCGTCGGTGGTAATGAAAGGAATATTTATTTCCGTCTCCAGGGTGCTGGAAAGTTCGTGCTTGGCTTTTTCCGCTCCTTCTTTTAAGCGTTGCAGAGCTAAAACGTCTTTGGCCAGATCTATGCCTTGATCTTTTCTAAACTCGTCTATTAAATGATGTATTATTTTTTGGTCAAAATCGTCGCCGCCCAAATGGGTGTCGCCGCCCACCGCTTTTACCTCTACCGTGTTTTCCGAAACTTCCAGAACCGAAACGTCAAAGGTGCCGCCGCCGAAATCATAGACCACTATTTTTTCCTCCCCTTTTCCTCCCTTTTTATCCCCTTTGCCAAAGCCGTAAGCCAGCGCCGCGGCGGTGGGTTCGTTTAAGATTCTTTTAACCGTTAAACCGGCAATTTCACCGGCTTCTTTGGTGGCTTTTCTTTGAGCATCGTTAAAATAGGCCGGCACGGTTATGACCGCTTCGGTGATTTTCTCGCCCAGTTTGTCTTCGGCATCATGCTTTAATTTTTGCAAAACCATAGCCGCGATTTCCTGGGGCTTGTGCCACTTGTCCTGCATTTTTATTTCCACGGAGCCGTCGTCAGCCGCGCGAATCTCGTAGGGCAAGAGTTTTTTATCACGTTGGACCTCGACATCGTCAAAGCGGCGCCCGATCAAGCGTTTAACCGAAAACAGCGTATTATGGCTGTTGGTTACGGCCTGTCTTTTAGCCAAAAGGCCGACCACCCGTTCGCCGCCTTTTTGCATCGCCACCACGGAAGGCGTGGTCCGGTTGCCTTCTTTATTTTCCACAATTTTGGGCTCGCCGCCCGACACCGCCGCCACGGCGGAGTTGGTAGTACCGAGATCTATACCTAATATCTTTGACATTTTATTTATACCAGCGACACTAATTACGAATGACACACGAATTTACAAATGGATTTTATTTGTCGCGTCTGACGCGATTCGCGTCATTCGGGTGTATTCGCGTATTGGTGTCGCTTTTTCCTATTTTAACTCTGGCTGCTCTGATAACCCGACCGTTTATTTTATACCCTTTTTGCAAAACCTCTATAACTTTGTTGGGATCACCCTCGCTCTCACCCACCGCTTCGTGATATATAGGGTCAAATTCCTCGCCTAAAGATTCAACTTCCTCCACTCCGTTCCGGTTTAACACATCCTCCACCAATTTTTTGACTCCCCGCCAACCCTCTATTTCTTTGGCGCCTTCCAGAGCGTCCAAAACCGGGAGAAATTGTTTAACAAACTCAATCTTAACAAAATCATTCAAATTTTTTATCTGGTCCTCAAACTCTTTTTTAGAGTTTATAAGGTCCGCTTTGGCCCGTTTCCAGCCGTTAAGATACTCATCGCGTTCTTTCTCGCACAACAACAGTTTTTCTTCTATTTGTTTTTTCTCTTCTTCCATAATACCAGCGACACTAATTACGAATGACACACGAATTTACAAATGGATTTTATTTGTCGCGTCTGACGCGATTCGCGTCATTCGGGTGTATTCGCGTATTGGTGTCGCTTTTATTTTTCATTTAAACATCCGCTAATATATTCCACCAACGCCATATTGCGCCGGTAATTCATTCTTTTGGGGCCAATAATGGATATAAAACCATCATCGCCGTCGGGCAGCTGGTACTTGCCGGTTATTAAAGTAAATTCGTTTATTTCTTTTATGGGGTTTTCGCTGCCTATAAAAACCTGTAAATCTTGATATAAAAATTTATTCCAAAGAATGTCAAAACAATGATCCGCGTTGTCCATAAAACGCATCAACCGGTTGAGACCGTCAAAACTGGAAAATTCTGGCTCATCAACCAGATTGGAAAAACCAAAAATATAAGAATCGGCTCCGCCGATGCAACCGGTGATGGAAAGTTCTTTGGATATTTCGGAAGTCAAGCGGGAGATTTCTTTAAGCAACGATTGTTCGTCCGGCCAATCTTTTTTTAAGGTCTCGGACACTTTTTCGGTTTCCTGGCGCGTCAAACCTGTTTTTACAGCTTTAACATCTTGGCCGGAAACGCCGGATTTATTTAGTTGGTCTTGTATATACAACCGATAGGCCTGATCGGTGGGCACGCGTCCGGCCGAAGTATAAGGCGAAACCAAAAAACCGCCCTGCTCCAATTGGTTCATCTCTTTGCGGATCATAGGCGCGCCGATGTTAAAGCCGCGCTTTTGGGCCAGCGCTTTGGAGCTGATCGGTTCAGCCTTCTTGGCATAGGCCTCAATAACGGCCCATAAAATGTCTTTTTGGCGGTCGGTAATCATAAAACATGTAACATAAAACATGGAACATTAAGCACAAAAGAAGCAAAAAAACTCTAAACGGGCTCCGGGGGTCCAGGTTTCATGCTCCATGTTTTAGGGTACGCGATCAATCTTATTCTATTATCACTCCCCAGTCAAGAGTGATAACCCCGCCCCTAGCCGCCCAGGGCGAGATTGACAAATACTAAACATACTACTATCATAAAAATAGCCGAAATAAACGGATAGTTCCTTAACTGTTCAAATCAACAGGAGGCGACATAATGTTCGCTACCATGACATTTGAGGCTTGCTATACCGCTTACGAGACCACTTGCGATGCCAGCATCAAAGTTTTAGCCCTCGCCGCAATGATGGACAAAGCGTCCACTCGGGCCGAGTTGGAAACCGTGCGCAATTTGGCTAACCCCCGCAATCTCGGCCGGACCCAGGCCAAAGATAGATTGAGACTGGAACGGCTCAAAAACCCCTGGTCCGTATCTCACTGAAAGGAGATATAAAATGGATATGAAGAATGTGAAGGAAAAGCTGTTTTGTTCCTGCGCATCGGTAATGATTTTAGTGTTGCTTTTAGTGTTAATGGAATATAATCTTACACCGCAAATAGAGTATGGATCAATACTCGCCCTCATCATCTCAATTACCCCCTACTCTATTGTTTTCGCTGTTATAGCCACCGCCGCCATTTATGCTTTCCTTAGAATTATCGTCAGTACCGCCTTCGCCATTGAAAACGTGCCGTTGCTACGAATATTTGGTTGCCTTCTGGTTGGGGTAATAGGTATCGGGTTCGGATTCTATTTCCCCCCAACCTTGGTAATCATGGCTAGCATCAGTATCGCGAGTATTGTGTTGATGTTTGCGTCCCTGTACTTACCCTGTCCGCGGTTTCTGCAATGGACAGCCAAACCGGAAAACGGGGCTGGCTAAACAAAACCGCCCTTGACGCGCCCCGATGCCAAGCATCGTGGGCGCTTTTTATTTTTTTAGAGTCGCTTGACGGTAAAAATACTGTTGATAGAATGGAGAGATATATTTTCTAGTTCCCAGTTGCAACTGCTGGCTGAAACCCTATCAAACATTGGAGTGGTGTTTTTTGGCTCTATGGTTGTTCCAATTTTTATTAAAGAAATACCCATTGAAATTTCCTTGCTAGGGTTGTCGTTCGCAGTATTGTCTTGGTTTGCAAGTTTATTAATAGTTAAAAAATCAAATCTATGAGCGCTCTTGAAGGCATAAAATTTTTCTATCTGATAGGCGCTATAGTACTCCTCACTGTTGCGATTTTAGTTTACCCCACCCTGCGCAACAGAAACAAATAAAATCCGCCGTTTCCACTTCTCAGTAAACCCTTGGCCTAAGCTTAGCTTAGGCCACTTAAAAATCCGACTTTAGTCCGGACCACTTCAGGCCCCGCCCGCGATTTTTCGCGGGCGGGGATTTTTTATCCCGCACCTTTTAACCAAAAAGGTGCGGGATTTATTGATTTAACTTAGTTTATTTAGTTTATCAGTGTTTATTTAGTTTATCAGTTTATCTCTAAATCTTATTCTTATACATCTCATACGATCGTAGTAAATGTATAGGAATAAACTTTTACACAAATATCTAATATGCTATCCGGCAAAATTTGCTATAATTTAACTAACAAGCTAACGAAGCTAACTAGCTAAAAGCTATCCTTATGACTACCATCAAAACCCCCAATGTAACCTGGCTGGATATTAAAAACCCCTCGCCTAAAGAGCTTAAGTATCTGGCCGAAAATTACAGCGTCCACCCTTTGATTTTAGAAGCGTTGGCCAAACCCACCGTGCGCTCGCAGGCCGAAGATTACAACGGCTATGTTTATTTGGTTTTGCATTTTCCGGTTTTTAACCGAGCCAAAAAAGTATCCGAGCCCGTGGAGGTGGATTTTATTCTTACGCCCGACACTTTAATCTCGGTCCGGTACGAAAACCTGGAACCGTTGGAAAATTTCCTGCAAAAATGCAAATCGCCCGCCGGGTCTTGGCGCGCCAATATTCTTTCCAAAGGCACCATTTATCTTTTTTATTACCTGATTAAAGAAATGTACTCTTTTTCACTGCGCCAGTTGGATCATATGGACGAAAAAATAGACGCTATTGAAGAGGCCATATTTTCCGGACATCATAAAGAAATGCTGTTGGCGCTGTCGCTGGCCCGTTCCGACGTTTTGAATTTTCTGCGCACCTTGCGCCCGCAAAGTTCCGTTCTAGAAAGTTTGCTGGCGCGAACCGATTCGTTTGAAAACAAAGCCCAGCCATATCTGACCGATCTTTTGGGCGAACACCGCCGCGTTCTTGATCAAGCCGAAAACAACCGCGAAACCATAGAAGGCCTCCAAACCACCAACGCCTCGTTGTTGGATCATAAAACCGGAGAAATAATGAAAGTGCTGACCATAATGGCTTTTGTGACTTTTCCCTTGACGCTGCTGGCCAATATTTTTAGCATGAATACCGTGGTTATGCCTATCGCCGGCCAACCCTATGACTTTTGGATAATCATCGGTATAATGCTTCTAGCCGTGGCTTTGTTTTTTGGTTTTTTTAAGTCTAAAAAATGGTTATAGCGACACCAATACCCGAATACACGCGAATTTACGAATTAAATTAGTGTCATTAGAGTGTATTCGTAATTAGTGTCGCTGGTTTTATGCGTTTATACAACACTCTTACTGGAAAAAAAGAAGCGCTACCCGCCCCGCCGCCAGGCGGGCTTAATATGTTCGTGTGCGGCCCGACTGTTTATGATTACATCCATATCGGCAACGCCAGAACATTTTCTTTTTTTGACGCCTTGGTAAAATTTATACGGCTGCGCTTGGGTATTAAAATAAACTATCTTCAAAACATAACCGACATAGACGATAAAATCATCGCCCGCGCTCACGA
>JACQLN010000003.1 GCA_016204035.1 Parcubacteria group bacterium
AAAGCGGAACTTATGAACTTACCCAGATAAACATTAGGAGGCCATTAAAAAAGGCTGGTTTGGTGTTTCTGTGCATCGTGGTTCTTAATTCGCTACCTAAATAAAGGGACGAAAAAGGGAAAAAGGGTTGTGAATTAAGGATCGAGATGGGTAAAAAGGAATGTAAGAAAAGTCCTTTGACAACTAAATATATGTCAGATAATCCAGCCATAGTGGCACTGCATTTAATCAGTTTTAGGTTTTATTTCGGATCAATGGAGTTAAAAAGTCCGGTCGGTTCCCATTATTGGGGATAAGACTTGACTCCGAATGTTTAAAGATTTATTAGTCAGTTGGTCTTAAAAAATAAATTTGCGGGTTTAGATTCATTTAGGGACTTTGTAAAAAGGTGCCTGGGTGGATTTAGACCAAAAAGGAGAAAAACAAATGAGTTATTTTACTAGCAAGCGCCGCGAGCTAGCTAGCAAAATCGTTTCCGTTGGTTTAATGGTAACGACTTTTGCTTGGCTCGTAGGCGTTCCTTCTGCTGGCGCAGCTACGACTGCGGAGACGATTGCGACTTTATTGGCGCAAATCCAAGCTCTACAGGCGCAGTTGGTGGCCTTGCAGGGCGGTTCTAGCACAGGCGCAACGGCTTGCACCTTTACTAGATCGCTAACAGTAGGCGCGCGCGGTGATGATGTTACTTGCTTACAAAGCTACTTAACATCAACCGGCCACTACACTTATTCCGGCGGCGCTACGGGTTACTTCGGTTCCATAACAAGAACTGCGGTGGCCGCGTGGCAAGCTGCCAACGGTGTTAGCCCGGCGGTAGGTTACTTCGGCCCCCTTTCACAGGCCAAATACAGCGCTGTGGCAGGATCGGTAACGACTCCAACCACACCGACCACGCCCACGACTCCAACCACACCGACAACCCCAGCGGGTAGCGGTTTAACGGTGGCTTTGGCAAGTGACACGGCGGCGGCGGGTTTGTTTGGCGAGAGTTTCGCTTCCAGACCTTTCACCAAAGTTAACTTTACGGCTTCGTCCGATGGCGACGTTACGGTTAAATCGGTTACTATTGAAAGAACCGGACAGGCCCAAGACGCAGTTTTTAGCGGTTTGATCCTATTGGATGAAACCGGCACCAGAATCGGTACTTCCAAAACACTAAATTCCAACCACCAAGCTGTTTTGAACGAACCGTTCGTGGTTAAAGCCGGTACCACGCGAGGTATGAGCATTGCCGGCGATTCCGACAATAACCAAGACGCTTATGCTGGCCAGATTGCCACTTTAAGCTTGATCGCGGTGGATGCCGGTTCGGCCACGGTTAACGGCACCTTGCCGATTGTAGGCAATGGTATGACGATTAACTCCACTCTATCAGTGGGTACTTTAACGCTGACTACGGGTGCTAGAGAACCAGGTTCCAGCCCCACCAAGGAAGTCGGTTTAACCAATTACACTTTTGCTTCGGTTAAATTATCGGCTGGTTCAGCGGAAGACATGACGGTTAAATCTGTAAGATGGAACCAATCCGGTTCGGCCGCCACAGGTGACTTAACCAATGTTAAAACCTGTATTGACGGCGGTGATTGTTACGATCACACAGTTTCCAGCGATGGCAAATACTACACGGCTAAATTCGGCGATGCCGGTTTGAAACTGGCTAAGGGTGAATTCAAAGATATCTACATTAAAGGCGACATTGTAAGCGGTTCCGGTCGCGGTGTGGACTTTGATCTTTACAGGTACGCCGATATTAAAGTTACCGGCAATGTTTACGGTTACGACATTTTACCCACAGCCACCAACTCGGCTGATTCGGCTACGGACGATGACGGCACATTCCAAGATGCCAATCCTAACTACGACGGTTATGAAGTTACGATTTCCAACGGCACAATCAACGTAACCAAGTCGGCCAAAGTTTCAGCTCAAAATGTCGCGGTGAATTTATCTAACCAAGTTTTGGGCGGGTTTGACATAGAAGTAAAAGGTGAAGAAATTTCGGTAGCAGCTATGAACTTTGACGTGTCTACGGTGGAATCGGCTGGCACAGGCGGCGCCATAAACAGCGATGATATCACCAGCATTACTTTGGTGGATGGCAACGGTAATACAGTGGCGGGTCCAGTAGACGGTGTGGCGGGTGGTAACAACGGTATTCAATTTACCGATACAGTTACCTTCCCCATCGGCACCAACACTTACACTATCAAAGGTAAGTTAGGCACCGATTTCTTAAGCAACGACACAGTGTTGGCTTCTACCACGCCCGGTTCCGACTGGACGACAGTAAGAGGCAAAACCACGGGTAATTCCATTACGCCTACCCCGGCCACGGCGGTTACAGCTAACACTATGACGGTCAAGGCAGCTTCGTTAACTGTTACGGTTTCTCCGACGCCGTCGGCTCAAAGCGTGGTGACCGGTTCCAAAGCCTTCGTTTTTGCCAATTATGTTTTTGACGCTTCGGCTTCGGGTGAAGACATTAGGACAACTTTATTCAAAACTAGAGTTACGGGTACAGCCAACACGTTTGACCAGTTACAGAGTTGTCAATTGTTTGACGGTGCGACTGCGCTGACCACAGGCGGTAACACCAACAGCCCGGCTAACAGTGTAACCACTGGCGATGATCTTACCTTCAACTTGGATAGCGGTTTGATTACGCCCAAGGGCTCGGTCAAAACCATTGCCTTAAAGTGCGATGTTAAAGGCAATGTTGATGCTGAAGCCACGGCTGGCACAACCACATTTAGTTTGGGTGTCACCAACGCGGCAGGCAGTATGACCAGCACCGGTCAAACTTCGGGTCAATCGGTTACAGAAACCATTACGCAGGGTAATGGCCAAGCCATGACTTTGCGCAGCGGCGGTTCGTTAGCGGTAGCGTTGGATTCTTCCAGCCCAGCTCTTAAATGGGTGCAGGCAGGCGCGACCGACCAAACTTTGGCTGTGATTAGAGTTACGTCTACTTACGAAGATGTTAAATTGGAAAGAATCGGTTTGCAGATTGCTTCTTCCACTACTAACGGCACTGACATTATGGCTTCCAATACACCGTCCGATGTTCAAAAGGTGACATTGTGGAATGGCGCCAAGAAAATTGGAGAAGCCACATTCTCCAGCACCGATTATGCTACCACTACCTTCTCAACAGGTTTTGGTGCTACCGATGCTGATTTAACGGTGGTTAAAGATGGCCAAATGTTGATTACGGTTAAGGGTGATATCGGAAGCATTGGCACAGTTACACAATCCTTCCCCGGCCACTTGATTATGGTTAACTACGATTCAGGTAATGCCGATGACGAAGCCAACGCGGGTATTAAAGGCGTGGGCGCTTCATCCGGTACAGCTTTGTATTCGGGTGGTTCCGATACGGCTTCTAATGGAGCCAGAATCGCTAAAGCTATTCCAACAGTGGAACGCGTAGCATTGACCACGAGTGAAGCTAAGCTTTCGGACGGTTCAGCCAAAACTTTATACAAGTTCAAAGTGACTGCTCCGGCTGGTACCAATGGTGTAAGTTTGTATAAGTTTACCTTTAGTGTGGCTACATCAACTCAAAACTTTGCTGATACGACTACCGGTAAAAACTTATCTACTTTCCGTTTGGATACTTTCCAGGTTTACTGTTACTCGGATGCTAATTTCTCATTGGCGTCCTGCGGTTCTTACGATAACAGCGGTCTTTTGAACCAGGGTGGTTTGGCTGATGCCACGACCAACGAAGATGCTCAATCAGGAACATCAGACGACAATAATGTTGCGGCCAACGCTGTTCCGACAATGATTGATGTCACCTTTAATCCTTCGGACAGTGCCCAGGGCTCAACGGCCGAAGCTGTTAGAGTTTCAGCCGGTGAATCCAGATACTTTGCTTTGAAAGCAAGCGTAACTGGAAGCTCTACAACGTCGCCCCAGGTTACCGCCAGAATGCTCGGCGATGCTTCATTTGCCTCGTTGGCTTGCGGACAGACAGTCAACAGTGTTCTGCAAACCTGTACCAACACGGGCAATGGCGGCTCCGATGGTGGCGATGTAACCATTATGGCCGACAACTGGAGCACCGGAAGATATGTCTTTGCTACAACAGCCAGTATAGTGGATTCTTGGGATGATGAAGACTTTATTTGGTCTGGCAACTCTACGAATACCACTCAAAGCATAGTTGATTACGACTGGTTCAATGGTTACTTGGTTCCCGGTCTCTCCAACAGCGATGTTGGTACGGCGGAAACCTTAGCCCCCTAACTTTAGATAACCACTTGTGGTCGCGTCTGACGCGACGGTTAGCAACCCCCCGATACAAAATCGGGGGGTTGTTTTTTGTTCCGGATTTGGTATTATTCTACTTTGTCATGATTATGTTAAATAAAAAATTAATTTTATCTATATTAGTCCTGATTATCTTTACTATTGCTGGCATAAATTTTGTCTTTAAGGACGATGAATCTAGTAATGTCAATATACCTCAAGTATTGGATGATTCTGATAACTCTGGTGACAAAATTACCGAAGAAGGTTTGACTGAAAAATTAGGTCCATCTTTGGATAGACAATCACTCGAGATTCCAAAATACACCGGCCGGCCGTTAGATGAAGTTCGCTACGGCCAAGGTTTCAGCGATCCGGGCGGCGGCGCCATAGAAAAAAAACGGGGCGATTTGAAGGTTTTAGCCGCAATTTTGGATGCTAATCCTTTGGGCAGTGGAGGTGTGGATGATTGGATCGCGGTGGGGGTTATAAAAAAGTTTTTTAACGATTTTGAGGGCACGCGCGATGCTTGGGAATATGCTGGAGTTTTGTATCCAAACAACGCCTTGTCTTTTGCTAATTTAGGTAACTTGTATGGGTTTTACCTGCACAACAATGTTAAAGCCGAATTAAATTTTAGAAAAGCGATAAATAACGATCCTTATCAACCAAGCTATTATATTGGTTTAGCTGATTTTTATAAAAATGTTTATACAGCTAAAAAATCAGAAGCGCCTAAAGTTTTACTGGAGGGTATGGATATAATCAAAGATGTTAATTTGGTTTTGGCTTTAGCCACTTATTACCGCGATGAAGGTGATAAAACTAACGCGCTTAAATATTACCAAGAAGTGCTTAAACTCTCGCCCAATCATCCTGGTATAGCTGAAGAAATTGATCGGTTAAGGTGATGTTATTCAACCCGCGGCTGAATAGTTCTATTTATATGAACGTGACTAAGCCGCGGGTTTTGATTTTCTCATTGGCCTATTTTCCGCTAGTGGGCGGAGCAGAGGTTGCTATCAAGGAGATTACCAGCCGTTTGGATGGTGTTTTTGATTTTGATTTGATAACTTTGCGATTTGATAGAAGTCATGCGAGACATGAAGTCATGGGTGATGTTAGTGTCTATAGGATCGATGGTAATAAGATTGTCTATCCCATTAAGGCGGCGCTTTTAGCGTTAAAACTTCATCGAAAGAAAAAGTATAAGGTTTGTTGGTCCATAATGGCCGCCTACGCCGGTTTCGCGGCTTTGTTTTTTAAGTTATTTAACCCCAGAATCCCAATGTTTTTGACTTTGCAGGAAGGCGATTCCGAAAAACATATTTTGAGGCGTGTGGGTATTTTTTATCCTTTATGGCGGTTGATTTTTAAGAAAGCGGATTATATTCAAGCCATTAGCAATTATTTAGCCGATTTTGCGAGGCGTCACGGCGCAGTTTGCCCTGTGGAGGTAGTGCCGAATGGTGTTGATTTAAGTAAATTCCAAATTCCAAATTCCAAATTACAAATAAATCCCAAAGTCCAAAACCAAAATATTAAAACAATAGTCACAACTTCGCGGTTGGTTTACAAGAATGGGATTGATATTCTTATTCGTGCAGTTGCGGAATTGAAAAGGTTTCGGGCTTTAAGTTTCAGGCTTCAAGTTTTGGGCGATGGTCCTGATCGCCTCAAACTGGAGAAACTGGCTGACGATCTCGGCGTTTCCGGTAAGATTAAATTCATCGGCCATGTTGATCCCAATTTGATTCCGCATTATTTGTCTCAAGCCGATATATTCATCCGCCCTTCCCGTTCGGAGGGTTTAGGCAATTCTTTTTTAGAGGCCATGGCGGCCGGTTTGCCGGTTATTGGCACTGATGTCGGCGGCATAGCCGACTTTTTGAAAGATGGCGAGACCGGCTTGTTTTGTCAGGTTGATGATCCTAAAGATTTGGCCGAGAAGATAGCAATGGTTTTGAGCGATACCGGATTGTCTAAAAAGTTATCAGACAACGGTCGGAGATTGGTGGAAGTGCATTATTCTTGGGGTCCTATCGCGGAGAGGGTCGCCTGTATCTTCAATCAACTTATAACTTTTAACTTAAAACTAAAAACTAAAATCTTGCTGGCCACCGGCATTTATCCCCCGGAAATAGGCGGGCCGGCCACTTATGCCGCTTTACTGGGAAAAGAGCTGCCCCGGCGGGGTATCGGTGTTACCGTGTTGCCGTTTAGAACCGTAAGAAATTGGCCGGTGGGGATTCGTCATTTTTTTTATTTTGTAAAAACTTTACATTTGGCTTGGCGGCACGATTTTATTTTAGCCCAAGACACCATCAGTGTCGGTTTACCTTCTATGCTGGCGGCTAAATTCTTAGGGAAACGGTTTTTAATTCGTGTTCCCGGGGATTATGTGTGGGAACAATCTACACAGCGTTTCGGAGTTAAAGATTCCATAGATGATTTTCAAAACAGGCGATATGGCTTTAAGGTGGAATTTTTGCGGCGGATTCAAAAGTTTGTGGTAAGTCAAGCCGATATAATCATCACTCCCAGCAACTATTTTCGTGACTTGGTTCGCGGCTGGGTTAAAGATAAAGATAAGGTGGTGACGATATACAATGGGATAGATCTAAAAATTTCTAATTCCCAATTTCTAATTTCTAAACAAATTTCAAATCCTAACTCCCAAACCCTAAAAACTATCATTTCGGCGGGACGGCTGGTGCCGTGGAAGGGATTTGATATGGTTATAGAGATGATGCGTGATTTGCCGGATTGGAAGTTGGTTATAGTCGGCGATGGACCGGAGCGCGAAGCACTCAAATCACAAATCACAAATCACAAGTTGCAAGATCGGGTCAAGCTTTTAGGTCAAATTCCGAGGGAGGAATTGATGCAAAAAATGAGCGAAACCGATATATTTATTCTTAATACCTCGTTTGAAAGTTTTTCTTTTCAAATAGTGGAAGCGATGAGTTTGGGTATTCCGGTTATTGCCACCAATATCGGCAATCTTTCGGAAATTATAGAAAGCGGCGTTGACGGCATATTGGTGGAACCGAATAATAAAGAACAATTTTTAAGTGCCGTAAACAAGTTGGATCAAGACGAAAACTTTAGAAAGGCCATAGCCGAAAAAGCTAAAATAAAAGCCCAAAAATTTTCCATAAATAATACCATAAGAAATTTAGTTGATCTGTTGAATCAAAAGACATGGAATTAAAGCCGCAAAAAAAGAAAGAGCATTATTTTAAGTCAAAATATAACAGTCTGGAAAG
>JACQLN010000011.1 GCA_016204035.1 Parcubacteria group bacterium
AACGTTTAACTAGGCCCTTCATATGAAGGACGTGCAAAATAGCCGCGGTTAAAGTGGTTTTACCGTGGTCTACGTGGCCGATGGTACCGACGTTAACGTGCGGCTTGGAACGGTCAAATTTTTCTGCCATATTTTTATAAAATTTTCTAAATTTTATCTAAAAATATGAGCATCCCGCCGTAGCTCCGCAGGAGCGAAGGGGGAGGCCATACTTTATAGCTAATTTTCTTAATTATTATTAAATTATTTTACGATAGAAAAACACAGGTCAAAGACCCAGTTATCCCAACCGCCGAATTCTATTTAATTCCGTTAAAATAATCGCCCTACCATTGTAATATACAGCCGGTGCCGAGGTCAAGAGGAGGGGGAACTTACTCCTTATTATCATAATTATCATATTTTCACCAAACCTAAACTGATTTCTAAAGCCCGATCAATATCCGCCATCAATGCCTGATCCATAACCCCTATCTTTTTTATCAATCGTTGTTTATCAATGGTTTTAATTTGATTCAATAACACTACCGAATCTTGTTTCAAACCGCTCTGTGATTCTTTAAGGAAAACATTGGTAGAATAACCTCTACCACCAGTAACAGACGTAATGGCGGCTACGATCGTTGTTGGACTATATTTATTGCTAATATTATTTTGCACAATTAAAGCCGGCCTGGTTTTCTTGATTTCCGAACCAAAAGCTGGATCAAACCCAACCAAATATATTTCACCCCTAACAGGTATTTTTATTTCTTGGGCCATACCTCTTCTTCTAAATGAAACCATTCTTTGGCAATATCCAAATCTCTCTGAGCATTTTTAATGCAACCCTCCTTCAAAAGACGCCTGACATTTTTTCGCCCTTTTTCTTTAACATAAAAATGGACGGCTTCATTAAGAAAACCGCTTCTCCCTCTTTTCTCCGAGAGTCTATCAATAAGCTTAATTGTTTCCTTCGGCAGAGTTATATTAACTCTTTCACGTGTTGAGATTTTGTTCATATATTTATTATACACACTATCAGTGTGTAATCAACTTATATTGTACATCAATCTAACTAACACACGTATACCGAATTTACGATCGTAGATTCGGTATACAGTATAGGCCTCTGTTAGGCCTGGGTGATGATTTTTAGAGGATAGTTTAGGGTTTCCTCTATAGCTGTTTGATTTTTGGCCACGGCGTCAAAAAGCCGGCTGACCAGTTCCTGCCGGCGGTGATACAAACCTAGTTGCGCTCGGCGTGGAAGAGTAGGATCGTCTAATAGTGCTTTGACAATAAACGGCATTACCATGGAATAATCGGCCTGCATACTTTCGGTTTGAGTCCGGTAAGTTTGAGGATTAATCTTGCCCCACGAGACCGCCTCGGCCGGGAAACATGACGACAGACTGCCGTCGGTTACCGGCGAAGACACAATTTGAACATCGTAGTCGTAACCGCGGATATCGGAAAGTAAAAATATCTGCGACAGCGTCGGTTCGGGCTGCAAACTGTAATTTTTGGGCACGCCGCCGCCCAAAATCAAAACGCCGAGGGCTTGGGTTTCGGAATCAAACAAACCCCAATAATGATAGGCGCAAGATTCAAACACGTCGGCATGCAAATCGTAATCAAACCAGTACGGCCGGTTGGACACGCGGTTCAAAGCCCATAATTTCACCGAATTAAGAAAAACGCTGCCGTCGGCCGGCGCGCCCACAAACACCGGCAGGCCCAAACGCGCGCAAGTAGACAAAAGCCCCGGCCGGACGCCGACTTCTTTTTCCTGGTGGCCGTAATACCAGCCCAGCAGATGGTTGCGTTCGGTGGTAGTCATTCTTTTTTGAAATTCCGGGCGTTGCAAAACAGCCGAAATCATCCGGTCTTGATCAAAAAGAACGCTCTCCTTAAACCCGGTGTCGGCCACCCGAATAACTCCAGCCGCGCGGTAAGCGCCGTCATCACCAAAAAGATCCACTTCTTTAACGGGGCGATCCCCCGCCCGAGCCGGATACAAAGCGTCGTGGCCGTCGTGGTAACACACCGCGTCGGTGGTGGTTAAATACGCCACCCAGCCGGTTTCTAAAAGCGGGATCAGCCAGGCGCGGTGCTGGTCGGACACCGTCACCGGCCCGGCCACGCTTATAACCAACGGCACATTGTTCAAAACGGCGGCGCGCAAAATTCCGTAAACCCGTTTAAGGTAAGCCCCGCCAAAAGCCGGTAAGCTGTTTTCAAAAATATCTTTTAAGGAATCGCATTCTTCCACACTGCGCCCGATCACCGGCGGCCCCAAGCCGTCGCTAAAATCAATTTCGGAATCGGAACGGCTGTTAAACATAGCCTCGCGTTCCAAATTATTGTTATCGCTATTCATATCTTTTATTGGGTGACTTTGAATTAAATGCCCGGCCATTAAACTGTGGCAAATTTGAGCCGCGCCGTATTCGGTTAAATTTTCTCCGGATCGGGGCGAAACTTCAACCACGTCGGCGCCCACCACTTTTTTATGCTTAAAAATTTGGCCGATAAGCCCCAGCGCGTAATTCCATTCCAAGCCGCCTTGCACCGGTGTGCCGGTGGCCGGCAGATGCACCGGATCAAACCCGTCTACATCTATAGTTAAGTAAACTTTTTCGGTGGTAATGGCTTTTAAGATTTCGGCGGGCGGCGGCGCCTGGCCCCGGCCCCATTCAAAAAAAGTAATATTATTCTGGCGGGCAAAATCAAATTCTTCTTGGGAATAAGCCCGCACGCCCACCGGCACGATTTTATAACCCAGCTCCGCCGCGCGGCGCATCACGCAGGCATGGGAATATTTTCCCCAGGGCGCGTCGTTAAAATCCTCGTCGGTGTCACGCAAGTCAAAATGGGCGTCCAACTGCACGATGGTGATTTCGGACGGAAAATGCCTTAAACCGATTTCTTTTAGCGCCGCGTTGGTTACGGTATGTTCCCCGCCCAAAAGAATGTTAAAACGTTCATAACCCAAGTGGTTTCGGTAGGCCTCGCCGACTTTCTCCACCATCTCTTCGGGGCTTAGCGAATTAAGATCGCCCAAATCGTGATAAGCGATTTTTAAGTGGTCGCGCGGTACAAGCCCGGTGTAGCGATCTAAAAATTCAACCTGCGTGTTAAGGCAATCAACTATGGCCGCCGGGCCTTGGCTGGCGCCTTTGCCGAACGACGAGGTTACGTCGTAATTGGCGCCCAACAAAACCACATCGGCCTCGTTCGGATCGGAACAATTTATTATTGAAGCAGACATCTTTGATTGGTGAAATGATATGAAAACAATTCTGTTGTGTCAATCAATCCAATAAACTCAAGGTCAATAAAATAACCCTCGTTAAAACTAAAAAAGAAATAAGAATAGTTTTAGCCACAATCGGGCTGTGGATATATCATGGCCGGTTAAAGAGTATAATTAAACTATATTTGACTCTCTCTTATTAACTTGTTAATTTCCTTAACACTATGACCTCCGAAACCACTCTTATTTTTAATATTAATGTCGGATCAGTGATTATAGGAATTTTAGTTTTTTCTTTTAGTCTACTCGCTGTAATATGGAAAGCTAAGTCAGAAATCGCGGATACAATAAATAAAGAGTTATCTCCTTTCAAAAGCATCGGGATAAATATTACAAACGCTATTGTTGAGGTTCAAACTATTTTAAGAAATAGGTTTAAGGGTGTGAATATTGTCCACGGTCTTGTTGAACGCGGTAGTAGCCCGTTAAATCCTACAGAATACGGCGCCCGACTTATAAAAGATAGTGGTTTAGAAAAAATCTTAGAGGATAACAGAGAATTCCTTTGCACTAAATTAAAAGCATCATTACCACGAGATTACACTGAATACGATGTTCAAGAAAAAGCGCGCGAACTGCTTTTATTCCTAAAAGACGATCCGATTTTAAATCCCGTCAAAAACTGGATATACCATAACCCTGTTATCGACATAGAAATTATATTAAAAGCAGGCGGTTTATGGTTAAGAGATGATTTTTTGGGCCACCCAAGAAAAATAGCGGAAAACAAAGATGAAGTAGCATAATCTGGATTACAAAAAAATAAAAAGGGGGGTTAATTTAACTTTTTAGAACCGTTCGGCCTTGGATTTTTAGCTAACAATAAAACACGCCTGACTATCCTCTTTCTTAAGGATGAATTAACTATCGAGGTTGAACCTCGATAGCGCTCCGCACCAAGTAGCTTCTACTTTTTGAAGTCTATCATACACCACTCTATTCCAAACCTTGATCTGGAATAATCTCAATGCGCGCGAACTGGATTCGGCGGCGGAAAACCGTGATCTTCCGCTCATAGGCCTATTACCACCCTTATGGTATCAGAAAAATTGAACCCCCGCACACGTTTGTGTGCGGGGGTTCTTGTTTTAAGAACAAAATTCAAAGGGTCTAAGCGCCCCTAGGCCAAAAACACCAGGAACGCTACTTGCAAAGACGGAAGACAACCGTGCTCCCAAGAAACCACCGACGGTCAGGGTAAATGCAATCCGTGCGCAGCCACCGCCGGCCACCATCGCTCGGTCGGAGGTCGAAGACAACGGGAACGCCACCGGAGCCGGTAATGGGTTCCATGGCCACCCAGTACCATGAGTTCTTCGGCTGATCTGTGTCCGTAAGCCGCAGATGGGGGCCGACTTCGGCGGGACAGAGATCGCCGACTTCTTTGATGCGGGTGAAGAGTTCGGTGATGGTCGGTTCTTTCTTGAAGCCGAGATCCTTGACCGTGGCTCGGGCAAGCTGGATCTCGGTGGATTCAGGAAGCGTGGTGAACTCGGGCTTGGACATGATGTCCTTAGCCCAGTCGGAAACATAGAGACCGTCTCCAAGCCGGGCTTTCAGCTCGTCTTTGGAGACACCACCGATGGTGAGAGTGCGCCAGACTTCAAACAACCTCACCTTCCACGGATTCTCCTTGCGGAGGAACTTCTTGGTAGCTTCCACCCACTCGGGATCAGAGAGCTTCTCGAGAAGGTCGCAGACAATCCCGAGCGTGCTGCCTGGAAGCGTCACGAGCTTTCTCACCGCGATGCCGAGCAT
>JACQLN010000013.1 GCA_016204035.1 Parcubacteria group bacterium
CCGAAAATAAGGCCCAACCCGAAAGCGGCGGCGATTATACCCATACCTTCGGTGCGTTCATGTTTGCCGGTAACATCGGCAATATAGGCCTGGGCCACCGCGGTGCTGGAACCAAAAATACCGTTTAGAATTCTAGCTAAAAAAAGCATCCACACGGACGTGGATAAACCAAAAAAAATAAATGAGGCGGCCGTGCCTAAAGAAGTTACGGCTAAAACCGGCTTGCGGCCGATCTTGTCGGAAATTCTCCCAAGTACCGGCGAAAACAAAAATTGCATCAAAGCGTATGAGGCGGCCAAAAACGCCACCGCCGTAGTGGACAGGCCAAAACGGTCGGCCAGTTCCGGATACAGCGGCAGAATAAAACTTAAACCCAAAAAATCAATGAAAACTACGGTAAAAATGACCCCGAGGCGGTTTTTTAGTTTCATTGTTTGATTATACCCCGTTAGAAGTTTATTTTTAAAGTTACCAAAAAAACTAACAAATAAGTAAATATATTTTCTCTGGGTAAATTGAATTGGATGATCGGACTTCTAACGGGGTTATAACAAATGAAAAACAATCTAGCCCGAGTGAATCTTCACTGGGGCTAGAATAGATAGTAAAATAAAAACATCATTCCGAGCGACTTCAAGGAGGTTCCAATTAAATTATAAAGAGGGAGGATGCAAGTGCCCCTCCTTGCAGGAGCGAGGGGTGATGTTTTATTTTCTCCACGACGAGTTCACTGGTTAGGAAACGGAAGCTTGGCGGAATATACATTATTCAGCGTTGATTTCCGATTCCACATCCAAAACTTCCCTGTCTAGATCGTTGATGTTGGTGCTGTTCAAATCGGTTTCAATATCGGCCACTTCGTCGGAAACACCCACGTTCTGCAAAGAAGCCGTATATTCGTCGGTGGGCTCCACAGCCACATTATTGGCAATTTCTTCCGTAGCCGCTTGTTCGGTATTCCCCCGTGGCCAAGCATAAAAAGCTATAGCTATAGCCGCGACCACCACGCCTGTCACCACCCAAGCCCAATGGTTGTTTTGATTTTCTCCGTTGCCGTTGCCGGCCGATGAATTTGTTGTGTCTTCCATATTTTTAATTGCGATGCTAATTTACGAATTCATGCGAATCTACAAATAAATCTATTCGTGTCATTCGCGCGTATTCGCGTATTGGTGTCGCGTTTTTATTTCTTATTAACTCCTTTGATGGAACTGATCACATCCACCAAAGCGGCGTGGGCTTCTTTAACGGCTGTTTTCACCCCTTCCAACTGGGTCTTGGCATTTTCAAAATTCGCTTTGGGATCTTCGGAATCGGCCACTGTTTCTAAAGCGGTTTTGGTTTCGGCCAGTTTAAGTTTAGCCGCTTCAATCTTGGTTTTAGCCGAATCTAAAGCGGTTTTGCCGCTGGAAACATTCTTGCCGTCTTGGGCTAATTTTTCCAGCCGGGTTGAAATTCTTTCAGCTAGATTATCCAACCGGACAATAGCCGCTTCAAACCTGGCGGCCATACGCCGGATGGAGGTTTTGACGCGTTCGGCCCGGGCCGCGTCTAACTTTCTTTTTGCCGCCGCGACTTTATCTTTTTTTTCTCCAACTTTGGCCGCCGATTCCGCTCGGCGTTCTTTAACTTTATTCTCTATCTCCTGCCGTTGGGCCTGTAAACGCTCCAAACGGGATTTAACGTTTTCCTTCAAACCGACTCCGGCCGCGGAATCATCGGAAGGTTCTTGGGCTAAAACCGGCACGGCTAGCGCGGTTAAAACCAATCCGGCCGCCGCCAATAAACAAAAGGATCTTTTTAATATCATATTAAAAAACACAACCGCTAACCAAGCAAATATCATTTTGAGCGACTTCAAGGAGGTTCCATTTAATTATAAAGAGGGAGGATGGAAGAGCTCCTCCTTGCAGGAGCGAAAGGTGATATTTGCGCGGTTAACTTAATTTATAAACCTAAACTAATAATTACCTCCATAATAGCACCGCTTCCCTATTTGGCAACGACAGAGGTGTGAATTGTTTCCAGCTCTATTTACAACTCCGATAATGTTCTGGGACAATAGAACTAAGCGAATAAGTTTCAACTACCGTTCGTTTGGTTGGCATAAATCACATGCTCAAATTCAAAATTACCAAAGAACACGCCGGGGAAAGGTTGGATATTTTTCTGCATGTTAAATATTTTGATTTCTCGCGGAGCTGGCTCCAGAAACTCATCAAAAAAGGCCGGGCTCTCGTCAACAACAAGCCGACCGAACCGGCCCGTAAATTAAAACCGGGCGACGTCATAGATTTTGAACTGGAACTGCCGCCGGAAATATCGCTGGAGCCGGGTGAACCCCCCGGCGAAAAAGTAAAAATAGTTTTTGAAAATAACGACTTTATCGTTGTCAACAAGCCCGCGGGTCTATCGGCCCATCCTTCGTCCAGCGAACCCAAAGGCACGCTGGTTAACTGGCTTATCGCCCACCATCCGCCTATAAAATCCGTGGGCGACAATTTAACCGCGGGCAATATCCGGCCGGGGTTAGTGCACCGCCTGGACAAAGACACTTCGGGTCTGATGATCGCGGCCAAAAATCAAAAAACTTTTTTGTGGCTTAAGAAACAGTTCCAGACGCATCAAATTTCCAAAAAATATATCGGTTTGACGAACGGCGACCCTGCGCCGGGCCGGGATTCCGGTCAAGTGGATCTAAACATTGTGCGCTCGCGCTCCGACCCCACTAAAAATACCGTGAGCCGGGCTAAAAACGTCGGCCGCGCGGCTTTGACCTATTTTAACATCACCAAAAGATACGCCGACCACACCTTGATTGAAGCGAGACCGGTCACCGGCCGAACACACCAAATAAGGGTGCATATGAAACACTTAGGCACACCTATTGCCGGCGACAAAAAGTATGGCTCACCATCCAAAGATCCCAAGCATTTGGGCCGGATGTTCCTGCATGCCGAATACATCAGTTTTGAAGCGCCTAGCGGCGAAAAATTCTCTTTTAACGCCCCCCTGCCCCAGGAACTGGAAGAATGCTTGAAAAATATACCGTATGTGGTAAGATAACTACTTCTCGCGAATATAGCTAATCAGCGCTAATATAGCCAATGAGTTTTTATTAGCCATATTCGCGTCAATTCGCCATATTGGCGAAAACTAATGAACAAACTCCAAAAATTTATCGGCTACGAATACACCACCTTAAAGGATAACCCCGCCTTAAAGGCCGGTTTTCGCGTGGGCGACACGGTTAAAGTCCACCAGATGATCAAAGAAATCACCACCACCAAAAAGAACATTTCCAAAACAGCTAAAAAAGCGCTGGAAAAATCGGGCGGAGGCGACAAAGGGCCGGTGGAAAGAATCCAAGTTTTTGAAGGCATAGTCATAGCCCGAAAACACGGCGCCGAGCCGGGCGCCAGTTTCACCGTAAGAAAAATCGCGGCCGGCGGCGTGGCCGTGGAAAAAATTTATCCTTTGTATTCCCCCACCCTTAAAAAAATCGAGATAGTTTCGCGCCCTAAAGTCCGCCGGGCCAAACTTTACTTTTTAAGAAACCGCACCGGCGTGGCCGCCCGCCGCCTCGGCGTCGGCGTAGCCGTGCCAACGGATTCGGTTGAACCCAAAGAAACTCTCTCTGAAGAAACTAAATAATAAGCGGACGTGGTGAAACTTGGTAGACACACTACCTTGAGGTGGTAGCGCCCGTAAGGGTATGGGAGTTCGAATCTCCCCGTCCGCACACCGGAGCAAGCCAACTGCTTGGCTTGCGTGGAGATTCGAAAACCGGAGCATGTTCCGAACCCTGTGAGGAACAGCGAGGTGGGGTCGCGACCGAGCGAAGCGAGAGTTGTGACCGAATCTCCCCGTCCGCACATTGATTCATACTCAAAATCAGATTAAAATAAAAACATGCCAACCATAAACTATACCCAAAAAAATTACCCAAGGGGCAGAGTTTGTGATTATACCTAAAAAAGATTACGAGAGACTTTTGTCTGGGAGAGTCATAAAAGAATACCGACCTACAATCAGCGAAAAAAGAGCGCTAGCCCGTTAAAACCCCGAAGGGTAACCCTTCGGGGTTTTGGTTTCGTCTGGCTGGAATCACGGCTGGAATCATAATCTATTTTCTATCAATTCCGCTATAGCAGAATAATTAGAATAATCAGTTAGTTAGAAATAATACTAAATAAACATCCACATCCGGTGAGCATGCGATCGCATGCTCACCGTATGAATCTGTTTACGGGAATTGGCTCCACTTTTGAAGCCATTTTAAGTGATGGGAATGATAAATCACACGAAGTCTGACCTTATAAATTATTCATTGACATTCATATACCATTTGCTATACTAATAGCACAAAGTGCCGAAAGGCTCCGAGAAACCCCGCGAAAGCGGGGTTTCGATTTTATAGTATAAATCCTCTCAATTCTAACAATTCTGCGATAGCAGAATAATTAGAAATAACTAAACAATACTAGTTTTTTGTTGAGCTTGACAAGCACTAGGGCAGTATGCTACACTTAAAGTATTGGTGAGAAAGCCAACCTTTGCGGTATTTTCACCGTAGAGAACTTGTACCTTAAGGAGATAGAACATGACTGCTGTATTGGCTGTTTTTGGCGGTATCATCGCCTTCGGCCTTATGATGGTTTTAAGTTCCATCTTCAACGGCTACGTCTTGAGCGTGCTGTGGGGATGGTTCATCGTTCCGACCTTCGGCGCGCCCAATCTCGGCATCGTTCCGGCAATCGGCGTCGCCATGGTGGTGAGCTACCTCACCCACCAAACGCACAACTGCAAGAAAGAAGAGAAGAATTTCAAAGAGATAGTCGCGGAAGGAGCCGCGAGGGCTGTTGTTAATCCATCGCTCGCTCTTTTTTTCGGATGTATCGTGCACCTGTTTATGTAGCAGAAATACAGCCATCACACTTCACACCCAGCCCCCTGCGGAACACGTTTCCGCAAGGGGTTTTTTATTGCGCATCAAGGTTAGATTTTAATATTTAATAATCTATTATACGTATACGGTGAGCATGCGATCGCATGCTCACCGTAAGAATCTGTTTACGGGAATGTACATACGGGACGGAAATATACATGCTGGAATTGACCCGGTTAACATTATAGAGTAACCTAAAACTAATTAGGTTCCCCGAAATCCGCAAAAGAAAGGAGGTAGGGTATGGAAATCGCCTGTATCTGCCGCGAAATCCTAAAGATTCTAGCTGAACGCTCCGGCGAACTGGAGCTAAACACCAGAATCTGGCCTCGGCTGCAAGCCCAGGGCGTCAGCTGGGCCAAGATGAAAGAGGTTCTGTCCCAGTTGGCCGAAGCCGGGCTAATCACGGTGCAAGAACGAATGGTGGTAGGCAACCGCAGGGCTCCATTCTACCAAATGACCGCGGCCGGTTCGCAGAAACTGAACGAAGTTTCAAAACCAAAGGGGAAGAAAGGAAATGCCGACGCAACATCTTTTTGTGGGGAAAGTTGTTGCATCAATAAAGCCGCCTAACGGCTAAAAGGGCGCGAGTCAAAAAAGACAAGCGCCCTTTAATTATGGTCAGTCAAACATAATCAGTGATATAATAGAGACAAGTTTTTGTTTTCGCCAAAAAAGAGAAACATCGCCCCGAACTGCCCTCATGGAGAAGACTTTAATGTTTTTAAGATGAGAGGCTCCGTGACAGGCAGTGAGGGGTGATGTTTCTTGAATAACGAGAGGATTTGTTTGTTTTAATTAAGAAACTTGGCGAAATACTATTTATGAACCCCAAAGAACCCCGTTTTAATCTGCCGGCTTCCAAACTCCCCAGCCATAAACACGACAGCGCCAGGGATTTTAGGGAAAGTTTCCATTGGCGTATTTTCAGGATAATGTCGGAATTTGTGGAAGGGTTCCAGTTTTTGTTTGATTACAAAAAAACCGTCACCTTTTTCGGCTCGGCCCGTTTTGGCGAAAACGACCCGTGGTACCAAGAGGCCAGAAAACTATCCGAACTGCTGGCCGTAGAAGATTTTACCGTAATCACCGGCGGCGGTCCGGGTATTATGGAAGCCGGCAACCGCGGCGCTTTTGAAAAAGGCGGCGAATCGCTGGGCTTAAACATCCAACTACCCCAAGAACAGCGCACCAATCCCTATGTTAAGCACGGTATTGGTTTTCATTATTTTTTCACCCGAAAAGTCATGCTCTCCTACGCCTCGTGGGCTTACGTTTTTTTTCCGGGCGGTTTCGGCACTTTAGACGAATTTTTTGAACTGGTGACCTTGATCCAAACGCGAAAAATAAACCCCCATATTCCCATAATTATAGTGGGACGCGAATACTGGACGGGATTGTTGGATTGGATAGATAAAGTGGTGCTTAAAAAAATGCTGGCGATTGATAAAGAGGACACCGGCATCTATACTTTAGTGGACACAGCCGAAGAAGCCCTTGAGATAATCAAGTGTTGTAAACAGAGAGTGGAGTTTTAATAATCAAGCAGTGTTAACGATTCCCTACCTTTACCTAAAAGTAGTAGAGTGTTAGTATAACATCCAATAAAAATATGATCGAAAATGCAACAAAATCCACTAACCTAGCTAAAATATTGAAACCATTTGTAAACAAATGGGTGGCCATATCTCCGGACTACAAAAAAGTAATCTCCAGCGGCAATACCCTGCAAGAGCTAGTCACAAAAGTGGGCAATAAAAGAGATTTAATATTCCACAAAGTTATACCGCCGGGCTATGCACCGCTAAATCCTTGATGAAATACGAATATACTACATACCTGCCAACCGGAAATAACAAGTTCATAAAGAGATCAATGATCGAGATTGAAATTTATGGACCAAATGGCAGTAAACATAAACAACTTGCGTTGGTGGATTCCGGAGCGGATAGGTCACTCTTTAATATAGAAATAGCCCATGTTCTGCAAATAGACTTATCGCACGGCAAGAGATCTGGTATTACTGGCATAACAGGAGAAGCAGAAGAAATAGTCACAGAGATTGAAATACAACCAAAATTTCTCAAAAAAATAAAAATTCCTGTAGGATTCATAGACAGCCCTTATGTTGGGGTCTTGTTGGGACAAGATGGGTTTTTTGACCAACATAGAATAAAATTCG
Source organism: Parcubacteria group bacterium (assembly GCA_016204035.1). Taxonomy (GTDB): domain Bacteria; phylum Patescibacteriota; class Minisyncoccia; order JACQLN01; family JACQLN01; genus JACQLN01. Next base: position 7,131 of record JACQLN010000013.1, read on the forward strand.
AAAAAGATCACCACATCTTCGAAATTAACCCGGTTCCCAAATAATCAAAAACTGCCGGCAGAGGGTGGAATTTTAATTTACCCCGAGCGAGGGTATGAGTCGAGAGGTTATTTTATTTGTTCAAAAGCATCATCGGAAGCTTCAAATACAGATCGCAAATTGACTTTGCCGCTTAGCATGTCTAGCATAGAGCCGGCGACATCTTCGGGACCCATACCAATTGTTCTTATATTTACTCTTATTTTCTCCGCCGGCGCCGAATTATTAACAATATCCTCAATTCTGTTGACCTCGGCTATATTTCCGCTAATATAGTTAGCCACTTCCTGCTGGAATACGCCGAAGTTCGGTTTACTGCCATATTTTTCCTGCCAAGTTCCAAATTGACTATCCATGGCTCTGGCCACATCTAAAGTGTGATTTACGTATTTTTCTATCTCGTCTTTTTCGCCTTCAGAATACTGGCCGCCAAATTCCAAACTGACCGTTCGGGGAATCTCCACACCCAAATTAGAGGGCGAAGAATGCTCAACTCCGGTATCGGGCGTGGCTCTTGTCTCGGCCGAACTTTCGCCTCCGGCGGCCGGTGGTCTTTGGTTTGGAGCGCTGGAACCGATGCTTGCTTCGGCTTGATTGCTTTCAGCGGCAGGTTTAACACCGCCCAAAACTTGTTCATACAAACCTTCTAAAGTTCTGATCTCCCCGTCGTAACGGCCGAAATTTTTAGTTTGAACAAATTCGGTGGCTGAAATTAAATCAGAAAGAACATTCTCCAGTTGACCGGGATTTTCCCTGGTTTGTTGTATGGCTCTTAAAACCGCTTCCTTAAAAACCACGCGCTCGCGAGCCGAAACCCCTTCTATACCGTCAACCGTGCCCACCGCTTTATCTAAAATTGATTTTTCCGCTTCTGCCAGCCCTTGCTGTTGTTCGTATTGACCAACCACCCTGTCGCCCCACTTGGCCACCTCCTCAGCGCGACTGGTTTCATATTGAAAATTTACTTTTTCAAATTCCCTTTGCACGTCCCAAATATCATCTACCTGCATAGCATAATCGGCCGGCGTGCCACCTCTTTCGTTATAGGTTTGGCGTAAACCGTAGGTTAGCCCCGCGGCATTTTTTTGGCTTTCGGTTAAAGTGTCCAAAGGAATTCTTTCGCCATCTTCCGTTTGAGGCAAGGCGGCCGCCATAATACCTTTAAGTTCGACATCATGATTTTCGCCTTCCGCGGCCTCCGCCTGGTCTGGGCTACCCAGTTCGGCCGCAACAGTACCCATTAACATATAGCTGCCGTACCAAAGAGCTTTTTTGCCGTCTATATTTTGCCACTGGATTTTTTCCCCCAGCCCGCTACCCAATTCTTTCAATAAACCCGCTTGTGTTTTGATGGCTTCGGCCACTTCGGCCACAGCTTTTTCGCCAAAAATTTTCCGGCCCAATTCGCGCAACAAACCCCGATCCTGTTCCGGCACTTCGGCAATAATGTTTTCCGGAGTTGCTGGTTTTGATATTTCTGCCGTTTCCGAACCGGTTTCCGGCGCCTTCCAACCGGTATATTCTTCTTTAGGAGAAGATTCTTGTTTATTGGCCATATTATATTTTATA
>JACQLN010000020.1 GCA_016204035.1 Parcubacteria group bacterium
CGTTTTAAGTTTTAACAAAACTTACAATTGGGCGGTTAGGGTTTGGGAAAGCGACCCGGAACGACTTTCAGCCGTAGAGATTGGCCCTAGTTTTACCACTATGGCTCACGCCGCGCCGGCTTTGCAGTTTACCCTTTCGCCTGCCCGACCCTCGCGCGACGAGCAGGTTACTTTAACCGATACCACGGTGGTTTCCGGCGGCGCCACCAAGACCGCCTGGAACTGGGACTTTACCGGCGTGGACGGAGTCACGCTGTTAAGCGCCACCAACGGTTCTCAAGTCGTGGCTAAGTTCAGCACTTCCGGTTCCAAAAATGTTAAATTAAGAGTTACCGATTCCGACGGTTTTAATTGCCAAAAAGGCGCCAACGACGACGCCAACGATTCTCTGCCCAACATCACCATCGGCCGCAGTATACCTTTGTTTAGAGAAGTCTTACCCCGTTAGTACAATCTGGTTGTTCTAAAGGTCAGACCTTAATCCTCCAAGGTCTGGCCTTGGATTTTTTTGTGGAAAAAACATACTTGCATTTGATTATCTTTTATGGTATCATTAAAGATGGCAACAAGGTCAGACCTTAGTCTGTCCAAGGTCTGACCTTCTAGGCGGAGTTCTTTAACAAAAATATAGAACAAGGAGAAATACAGGTGAAAAAGATAGGATTGCTGATAACGGCAGTGGTATTGTGTTGGTCTTCTTCGGCTGCGGCCGAGGAAGTGCCCACCATCACCACCGTGATGGAAAATGGCCCCGGCGCCTACAGAATCAACGTCGTTTTCCTTTCGGAGGCCTATGTGGCCAGCCAGAGGGAAACTTACTTTAACGACGTGGCTGTGGCCACGGAGGGACTGTTCCAGTTTACTCCCTTCAAAGAGTACCGGAACTACTTCAACGTCTACGCCATCTGGGCGGCCAGCCAGGATTCGTTTCTTTCTAACGTGGCTTGGGGAGAGGAACCGCGGACATATTTCGGCGAGCCGGGTGGTTTAACTTCTAGTAGTGAAAAAGTTGAACAAACAGTCAGGGCATTTCTAACTGTGGGTAATCCAGTTGTGGCTGCAATATTGGTTAATGACGATAGAGCAGGAGCAGGAGGTGTTCATTCTAATAGAACTAGAAATCGTTTTATAGGAGGTATGTCTATAGGCACTGGCCTTCTGCATCACGATCCCAACATTACAGAGCCAATATATCGCCGCACCGTCATCCACGAGTTCGGCCACGCTTTAGGTGGTCTATCGGATGAGTATAATGGCACTTTGGTTCTAGCGCCCGGTCAGACGGAAAGTAATTTTCTTGGCTCGCGAGCCATCAACGTTACCACTGAAACGCGGCGCGAGTTTATCAAATGGAACCATTGGGTAGATCCGGTCGTGCCCATCCCCACGCCTGTGTTTTTAGCGCAACCGACTGCGCCAGGTGGATCCTTTTATCTTGACAGCGCCTACGCCGACAAGGTGGGTTTGTTTGAAGGAGCTTTTATGTTTGACCGCGGCTGGTACCGACCCAAACTGCACTGTATGATGAGAGATTCTCCCAGCTGGGAAGGATCATATCCCTTCTGCGAGGTCTGCCGTGAAGCGTTGGTTCTGGAGATTTACCGGCAGGTTGACCCCACCGCCGAGGTGGGCGTGGCGGTGAGCGACACGGTTACGGTTTTTTCCATCAACCCGCCTGTTCCGGTTGATCACAACCTTCAAATCCAATGGTTGGTGGATGATTCGGTAGTGCCGAACCAGTTTTCCAATCAACTAGAGGTTACCGATACAGGTATCGGCTACGGCCGGCATACCGTAACGGTGGAGGTCGTGGACACCACGGAGTTTGTAAGAAAAGACTCCGAGGGTCTTCTGGTAAGGTCCGTGAGGTGGCAGCCGGTGGTTTTCTACCCCCCGCCCGACTTTTCCGGCGACGGCAAAGTGGACTTTGATGACTTCTTTATGTTCGCCGACGTCTTTGGCCGTGCCAAGTCGCCCATCACGGAAAGGTATGATCTGGACTGGGACGGTAGAATTGATTTCAATGATTTCTTCCTGTTTGCCGACGCTTTCGGCGGGCGGATCTCGGAGAGCAGAATCTCCGTTGAACTCCCGCAGTAATAAACTAATAAGGTCAGACCTTAGACAGACTAAGGTCTGACCTTCCGGGCGCAGTTCTTTGAAAACATTAAGAATCCAAACTATACGGTGAGCATGCGATCGCATGCTCACCGTATGAATGAGCAAAAAAAGTGAGTAAAAAAACTCACCGCACCCCCTCCGACGCAACGCCGTCGGAGGGATTTTTTATTGTAATTTAACGCTAAGTGTTCAATAATGTTAACGATGAAACGGTACTATTTTCTTTTGGCCGGGGCGGTTTTATTGGACGGTATGATTCTTCCGTGGCTTTTTGGCGCCAGTTGGCTGCCTAAAGCCGTAATGATATTTTTATGTTTTGTTTTTTTGCGCTTGGAACGCCGGAACCTTTACTTTATTTTCGCCCTGGCGGTGGTTTATCTGCGCGCGGCCGGAGATTTTAATTTGGGTATTTTGTTTTTGGCGCTAACCAGTTTTCTGTTTTTTGAGAAGTGGTTTCTTGTTAATTTTTTCCACCGCGACGCTTGGCAGACACTGGCGCTTTCCGGGTTAGGAGTTATTGCTTTTTACGTTGTCTTGGGCGGATCAGCCGATGTTTTAACCCCGGATGTTTTTAACCTAAACGCGGCCTGGGCGATTTCAGCCACACTTTCGGCCGCGGGCGGGTCGGGTGTTAATTTTTTATTTAGAAAGTTTTCATCTTGATTTAGCATGAGAATACAATCGTATTCTCATGCTAAAATTAAACCCTTATTATGTTTTTTTGGAAAAAACGGCGGCGAAAATTATATGAACTGGAAGTGGATGAAGTTTTTTTTGACGGACATCAGCTGGGACAAAATGATTTGAAATGGAGCCACCGTTTAGAAAAACCCATACCCCCAAGCCACATCAAACGACTGGGTTATTTTTTATTTTTTGTTTTAATTTTGGTCTTAACCAAAGAAGTTTATTTGGTTTTGTTTAAGGGCGGCGAGTATTCAGCCAAAGCCAAGGCCAACTACATAAAAGAAATTTGGGAACGCGCTCCGCGGGGAGTGATTTATGATTCTCAATCCAATCCTTTGGTTAAAAACACTCTGTCTTTCAACTTGGTGATGATTCCCGCGGAACTGCCCCGCGATCGGGAAGTTCAAGAAAAAATGGTTGAAATTATGGCCGATCTTTTGGGCCGTGGCGCCGCCGAGATAAAAAATCAATTTAAGGAAATAGACCGTTTTTCTTTTAGGCCGGTTTTGATTTTGGAAGATTTGGATCACGCCGAATTTTTGGCGTTTAAGTCTAAACTGGAAGAATTGCCCGGTTTTCGTTTGGAAGAAAATTTTAAGAGAATCTACGAGACCGCCGGTGTTTTTAGCCATGTGCTGGGTTATACCGGTCGCGTGACCGCCGATAAGGTAAAAAACAATTCCAATTATCTTTTAACCGATCTTATCGGTAAAAGCGGTTTAGAGGCGGAATACGAAGAAATTTTACGCGGCCGACACGGTGTTACCCTGGTGGAAAGCTATGCCCGCGGCGGTATTGGGCGGGTAATGGGTTCGCAAGGCGCCGAGCCCGGCCATAACCTGACGCTGTTTCTTGACGCCGAACTTCAAGAAAAAATTACCGAAACCACCAGGCGGGTTTTATCTTCTTTAGGCTTAAATAAAGCCGCGGTGGTGGCTTTGGATCCTAAAAGCGGCGGCATATTGGCTCTACAAAGTTTTCCAGTTTTTGACGGCAATGTTTTTGCCAGCCGGCTTAACCCGGAAAATTATAAAAGGATTTTTGAAAACCGCGACCAACCCCTGTTTAACCGGGCTCTCGCGGGTTTGTATCCGCCCGGCTCAACCGTCAAGCCGTTTTTAGGCGTGGCGGCTCTTCAGGAAAAAATAATTGACGACAAAACCATAGTCAATGACACTGGCAGCATCACCGTGGGTTCGCAGGAATTCAGGGGTTGGTCGGTTTTGGGCTTAGTGGATATTTACCGAGCTATAGCCATGTCGTCTAATATCTTTTTTTACACTGTGGGCGGCGGTTACGGCAATATTTCGGGTTTAGGGCCGGTAAAAATCGGCGAATACTTAAAAAAATTCGGTTTGGCCGATTTAACTCAAATTGATCTTCCCGGAGAAGCGGCTGGGTTTATTCCCACGCCGGAGTGGAAACGTTTTACTAAAAAAGAGGCCTGGTTTACCGGCGACACTTACAATATGTCTATCGGGCAGGGTTTTATTCAAGTAACGCCGCTGGAACTGGCCGCGGCCACCGGGGCCATAGCCAATAACGGTTTTTTAATTAAACCGCGGGTGGTCAAAACAATTACCGATAAAGATGGTAAAATTATAAACAACATTGAACCGAAAATATTAAGCCGCGGTTTTGTGGATGCGGATGCGTTGGCGATTATCAGGCGGGCGATGGGTGAAACCATAAATTCCGGTTCAGCCAGATCTTTGGCAAATCTGCCGGGCGGCGCCGGAGGCAAAACCGGAACGGCTGAAACAGGAGTTGGTAATAATACCCATGCCTGGTTTACGGTTTTTGCCCCTTACGAAGACCCTAAGATAGTTTTAACTGTTTTAGTGGAGAATGGCGGCGAAGGTTCCAGCGTGGCCGTGCCGATTGCGCGAGAAGTGTTGGAATGGTATTTGGCGCGCTGAACGCGCCTGCTTACCGATAATTTATACTATAATTATATTCAATAAACAAACCCTCTCGTTACGCTCAAATCCCCAGCGTGGCTTCTCGCTGATACGTCGGCCTCGCTCGTCCCTCGCCCAGCTCGGGACACCCTGCCCGCTCGGCCGCCGAATCAGCTCAAGAGTTTGTTTATCTTTCTCCGTATTATTTTATATTCTAAACATGATTATTTTTGACGGTAAGGAATCAGCCCAAAAAATACTGGTGCAGTTAAAAGCCGAAGTTTCGGCTTGGAAAAACAAGCCGTCTGTGGCTGTGGTCAGTTTCGGCCAAAAAGAAGACAACTCTTCTTACATAACTCAAAAAAGAAAAACCGCCGAATTTTTGGGTTTGGATTTTAAGCATTATCATTACTCTGATTCCGACCTTTTAGCCGGCCGGGAGTATTTGAATAAAATAGTTAAAATGAAAAAACATTCGGCGGTGGTGGTGCAACTGCCTTTAGCCGCGGGCATGAATTATTCCATGCTAAACGTTATACCTATAACCAAAGATCCCGATCTGCTTTCCGACAAAGCGATCGGTTTGTTTTTTAACGGCCGGTCTTTAGTGAATCCGCCCACCGCCGCGGCTATTTTAAGAGCGTTGGATGAATCTGGAATATCAATTAAAGGCAAACGAATAGTTTTATTTGGTTACGGCCGGTTGATAGGACGGTTTCTAATGCCGATGTTGATTAAAAAAGAAGCCATTATAACGGTACTGGAAAAAAATATTCCCCAAGCGGATGTTTTGGATGTTTGTTTGAAAGCTGATATTATAATTAGTGCCGTGGGAAAAGCCGGTCTTATAACCGGGTCTATGATCAAAAAAGGCGCGGTAATTGTGGATGCCGGTTTCTCCTTACTTGACCCCGCCCTTTCCGGAAAGAGCGGGGTTGACGGTAAAATAGCTGGTGATGTAGACTTTAATTCTGTCAAGGATAAAGTTTCCTTTATAACGCCGGTTCCGGGCGGAATCGGGCCGGTAACCGTGGCTGAATTATTTTCCAACGTGATAAAATTATTTAAGATTCATAAGGGCTTTGTCCGCGAGCGGAGCGAGCGGTAACAAAACCTTATCCTGAGCGGTGGCGAAGGATTACACTTCGCTTTGCTCAGTGTGCTCAATTTTAATAACTAATCGCTTCGCTCTTAGATAAAATTGGCATGCCAACCAAATATATTTCTCAGGAGGATTTAGAAAAGTTCAAAACCGAACTTCAGGAATTAAAAACCGTTAAACGCCAGGGAATCGCCGAACGCATTGAAGAAGCCAAGTCTTTAGGCGATCTTTCCGAAAACGCGGAATACATTGAAGCCCGCGAGGCCCAGGCGTTTAATGAGGGTCGGATTAGAGAACTGGAAGAATTGGTTAAAAACGCCGTCATTATAGACGAAAACAAACAAAAAACCGGCGCCAGAGTGGTGGTGGAGGTGGGCGATACCATTGAGGTTAAAAATGAAAAAGGCGAAAAAATGGTTTTTACCATTGTCGGTTCCAATGGCACCGATCCTTCGCAAAATAAAATTTCTAACGAATCTCCTTTGGGCCGGGCTTTTTTGTCTAGGATTCCCGGCGAAGACGTGGAGGTGGCTACGCCTTTAGGCCGGGTAAAATACAAGATCTTGGCGATAAAATAGAGCTATGCTATTATAAAGAATAACCAGCGGGGGCTGGTGTTCTTTCCATAACCTTCTTAACAAAGGGGAAGCGGTTTATGGAAATCGGGGCAGTTTCCACCGCGCAGTTCAGATCCGGAGAACGGGTTGTAGTCCGCATGGAAAACAAAGTCACTGTGGAAGGCACAGTGGACTTCACAATTCCTCCGTTCAAACCCGGTGATGAACTTTTCTGCGTGGTCAAGGTGCCGATTCCAGCGAGTGAGTTGAGAAGGCCGTGAGCTTGGGCCGGTGGAGGCAATTCTCCCCCGGCCCTTTTATTTTTGTCCCGTAGTAACTTGAGCTGAAGGTCTTTTTTGTCAAACCAGATCAGTATGTTTATTGGGAAATATAGTTCTGTTTATATCACATGTTTAAATAAGGATACAAAATTAAAAAGACCTGGTTTGATTTCAGCTCAACTACTACGGGGTTTTGACCAACAGAGTTAAAAATATTAGAATAGGATAATTATGTCATGGCCCCAGTAGTAGAACCTCGCAGCTCGGTTCACTACGGGGCGCATATTTTTAGCTATTCGCTTCGCTCATAGAAAAATATGGCTTCACTTGAAGAACTTAGAAAAATCAGGATATCTAAATTAACGGTCCTTAAAGATCAAGGGCAATATCCTTATCCGGCTCGGGTTAAAAAAGATTATCCTAATTCGTATGTTCACGAATATTTTGATTCTTTGGTCGCGTCCACCAAGCCGGTTTTTTTGGCCGGGCGGATAAAAGCCATCCGCCTGCATGGCCACGCGGCCTTTTTGGATATTGAAGACGATAGCGGCGAGGTCCAGATTTTTTTGCAAAAAGACCGTTTAGGCGAAGAAAAATATAAAATCTTTCAGGAAGGCGCCGATGTGGGCGATTTTGCCGAAGCGGGCGGGCGCCTGTTTAAGACCAAGCAGGATGCCAAAACACTAGAAGCGGATAGTTTTAGAATTATCGTTAAAGCATTGCGGCCTTTACCCGAAGAATGGTTCGGCCTAAAAGACCTTGAAGAACGGCTGCGCCGCCGCTATTTGGATTTGATTTTGAATAAAGGCGTTAAAGAAACTTTCCGCAACCGGGCGCGGCTATTGGCGGATATTAGGAAATTTTTGGCTAAAGAAGGTTTTATGGAAGTGGAAACTCCGATTTTACAGCCGCTGGCCGGCGGCGCTCTGGCTCAGCCCTTCAAAACCCACCTTAATACGCTTGATCTGGATCTTTATTTAAGAGTCGCGCCGGAGCTTTACTTAAAACGTTTGATGGTGGGCGGTTTTGAGAAGATTTTTGAGATAGGCCGATGTTTTAGGAATGAAGGTATCAGCCCGGTTCATAACCCGGAGTTCACCATGTTGGAACTCTATTGGGCTTATCAGGATTACAAGGGTTTGATGAGGTTTGTCCGCAAGATGCTCAAAAAATGGATTAAAGGTTCGTGGCCGGCTCAAGATTTTTCCAAGGTTTTTAAGGAAAAAACCGGAAAGAAGTATACCGACGTGAATCCGGAAGAGCTTGATGATTTTTATAAAAAAGAAGTAAGGGCTAAAATAGCCGGGCCGATGTTTTTAATGCATTACCCGGAGGCCATTATGCCTTTGGCTAAGCTTAAAGAAGACAACCCCAAACTGACTGAAAGTTTCCAATTGATTGTTGACGGTACGGAGGTGGTAAAAGGTTTTTCCGAAATGAACGATCCCTTGGTTCAGCGGGAACAAATGGAGCGCCAAGAACAATCTTTCCGGTCGGGTAACCAGGAGGCCTCACGTTTAGACGAAGATTTTTTGGAAGCGTTGGAATACGGCCTGCCGCCGGCGGCCGGGTTAGGCATCGGCCTAGACCGTTTAGCGGCTTTAGTCGGCGGACACGATAATATAAGGGATGTGATGCTATTTCCGTTTATGCGCCCGCGTTGATTTCAGGAAAATTACTATTCGCTCCTGCAGGGAGGAGCTCTTTGCCCCACCCTATCTTAAATAACTAAACCTCCCCGAAGTCGCTCATAGTAATTTTCCTTCAATTTCATGATTGATATAAAACTGCTTCGCGATAATCCCAATTTTGTAAAAGAGGCCGTAGCCCGCAAGGGTTACCGTATTGACGTTGATGAAATTTTGAAATTGGATGAACGCCGCCGTAAATTAATACAAGAAGTTGAAGAACTGCGCCGCAGTTCCAATGAAATTTCCGCGTCCGGCCAAGAAACATCCCCGGCAGACCGCGATAAAGCCAGGGGCATTAAAGAAAAAGTAAAAATAAAAGAAAAAGAACTGGAAGTTGTTGAGGACGATTTTTTAGGAAAGTTTTCCCAAATTCCCAATCCGGCTTTTGACGATGTGGCCGAAGGTAAAAACGAAGCCGACAACAAAGAACTTAGAATTGTGGGCAAAAAAACGGAGTTTAGTTTTAAGCCCAAAGACCATTTAGAACTTTCCGAAAACTTAAATTTAATAGATTTCAAATCCGGCGCCAAAGTGGCTGGCAGCCAATTCTATTACTTAAAAAATGAAGCGGCTATGCTGGAACTGGCTTTGGCGCATTACTCCCTGGACGTTTTAAGAGAGGCGGGTTTTGAAGTTTTATTTACGCCGGATTTGGCCAAATCCCGTTTTTATTTAGGCACCGGCTATTTACCCAAGGGCGATGAGGCCCAAACCTACGAAATTAAGGATTCCGATTTAGGGCTTATTGCCACGGCCGAAATCTCTTTGGCCGGGTATCATGCCGATGAGATTTTAGACGCTAAAGCGTTGCCTAAAAAATATGCGGGGGTTTCTCATTGTTTTAGGCGCGAGGCCGGGGCTTACGGCAAGTATTCCAAAGGACTTTATCGGGTGCATCAATTTACTAAAGTGGAAATGTTTTGCTATACGCCGCCCGAAGCGTCAAAAAATATGCATAACGAACTTTTACGTTTGGAAGAAAAAATTTTTCAAGGGTTAGGTTTAACTTATCGGGTGGTAGCCATATGTGCCGGCGATCTGGGTTCGCAGGCCGCGGCCAAATACGACCTGGAAGCTTGGCTGCCCGGCCGGGGCGAGTGGGGCGAAGTAACTTCCACATCCAATACCACTGATTACCAAGCTAGAAACTTGAATGTTAAATACCGCTTGGCCGACGGTAAAACCGGTTTTGTTCATACCTTGAATGGCACAGCCATAGCCGTTTCACGGGCTATTATTGCCATATTGGAGAATTATCAAAAAGAAGACGGATCGGTGGCTGTTCCGGAGGTTCTGCATAAGTATTTGTCGTTCAAAATTATACCCACAAGATAAATATGGCTCCAAAATTGTCATGGCCCCGAAGCAGAACCTCGCAGACTCGGTTCGCTACGGGGCACATATTTGTAGTTACTCGCTATGCTCATAAACAAATATGGCTGAAAAGTTCCGTCGTATAAAACGCCAACAACCTCGATTTATAAAAAAAATCTCCCAAAAGATATTCTGGGTTACGGGCTTAATTTTGATTGTTGCCACCGGAATAATGGCTTGGTTTTATTTTGATCAAACCGCTTTCAATCAAAACAGTTCCAATAAAACTAAAGAAATTGATCGGACTTTAGCGGCGATAATCTGCCGAACGGAAGAATGTTTTTGGTTGAATGAATCCGGTATTTCTTTTAATAAAAGCGGCCGGACGGCCGGCAATCTCGTTTTGAATCTGGAAGATAAAAGCGGAAGGAATCTTAAAGTTGGCGAAAAAATTTTAGACCCGGCAATCTTAGCGGAATTGCTTTTTATAAAACAACGCGCCTACGAAGATTTAGGTTTAAGTTTAAGGACTGGGCAAACGGACGGCGCTGTGCTTTCTGATTTTGATTTTACAACCAAAGAGGGCTGGACGCTTAAAATTTCCGTCAGCCAAAACGCCTATAAAACTTTGGAGACGTTAAAACAAGCTCTGGCCGAAATAAAAAAAACAGCCCCGACCTCGGGGCTGGAATATATTGATTTAAGAGTGCCGAATAAAGTGTATTATAAATTTTTTAGATAGGGTCAAGCCCCACGACTTACTGTATATATTTTTTATTCTTATCTTACTATCAACCATACGATCGTAGGATAAATAGTAAGATAGTGTAGTGTGGTCTTAATCAAGTCTATAAACAAATATAGAGTATCCAATTTTGGTTACGGGTTCGTATTTATCCAGCCACCTGTAATAGGTGGTGTTTTGGTCAAAACCCTTGGTGGCTACGGCCCGACCGCCTTGTAGGAGTGTGGCCGAAACGGCCAGCCAACCGTGGCGTTGGTTCGTATCGCCCGCGTCCAATTTTTCATATTTGTTACCCAAATAATATTGCGGGTTGCCGCCGCCAAAATAATCCAGTTTAATTTTATCAATTCCGTTTTTATCAACGTACCGGGTTAGGCGTCTTAAGTCTTGCCCCCAGTCTAAGTTGGAATCCGCCACGTATTTATAACCGTTAGCCGGTCCGCCGGCTAGTTCGTTAAAATACGCCAAATAATATGGATAAGTGGCTACAGTTTCTATAACCAGCCAAAAAACCAAGGCAATTGTCAGCAACGATTTATTCCCGAGCCGTTTTTTTATTTGGCCGGCCGTTAAAAGATAAATAAAAGGAAAAGTCGGCAAAACATGCCGCAAGCCGATATTTAAGTTGCCATTGATGCTGGTAGCCCAATAAAAAATAATAAAAGTCAGCCATACGAATTCAGTGAAATTGTTTTTTATCCATTCACCCGGATTTCTTTTTTTAATGATTCCCAGAACTGTTTTTTGCATGGCGAGCAAGGTGGTTAAAAAAACCAGAATCAAAACTGGAATTGGTTCCTTTAGAACATAAACTGCTGGAAAATAACTTTTCCAGGAGGTGGAAGATACCTCGCCCATAAAATAAGTAGTGTTGCCGCCGCCGGCCCGTTGAAAAACCATAAGTAATCCTAAGGAGTATTGGGCATAAGGCCTTAATAAGGGTTGATCGGCCAGCCACAAAACCGCCTCGGCGGCCGGCCTAAAAGGGTAAGATCGCAAAGTGAATTCAGTATCTTGTTTTTGGCGTTCCATAGGATAATTCCAAACATGAAACTGGTATACGGGCCAGACTAAAAGATAGCCAATAGTGAAAATAGCCACTAGGTATAAAATAATTTTTGAGAAAGAAATTTTTTTTGAAACTAACCAGTAAGCCAAACCGGTGAAGATAAAAAGCGGCACTAAAAGAATAAGTGAAAATTTCATCAGTTGAGCCACACCAAAAGCCAAACCGGCATAAACCAGATGTTTTTTAGACGGTTGATTTATAAATTTAACAAAAAAGTATAAAGCCATAACAAAAGCCAAAGCCGCGCCGACGTCGGTGGTGACATAACGGCCCTGGGCGATGATATTGGGTGAAAACGCCGTTAAAGCTAGAGCTAAAAGCCCGCCGCCGGCGCCGTATTTTTCACGCCCCCACCAATAAACCAGCCAGCACAACAAAACAAATAACGCCATAACCATCACGCGCGCCGCGAAAGCGATTTGATCGGGGTTATTGCCGCTTTCATAAAAAAAATGCGAACCGGCGGCCCATTGGCCGTTAACATCGTTTTTCCAGGAATAATGTTCAGTATCCAAATTTATTTTTTGAAACAGCAGTGGCAGAGCCGCCAAGTCCTTTATTAAAGGCGGATGTTCCGGATTAAACCGCATGTCTTTTTGGGTTAAATAAGAATAACCGGCTGTAATATGAGGCGATTCATCGGTGGTTACCGCGTCGCCCCGGACGGAAAAAACAGCTAGCCCTAAAGCAGAAATTATAATTACAGCCGCGCCGATATCTGATCTTGTAAATTTAATCATTTTATTATAAAAGCTCTGAAGGTGATTAAATTAACTTCACGAATTTGCGGATATTTTTGTTTTATCCGATTGGTTATGTTTTTTTCTGTTTTAGTGGGTATAATAACCGCGTTTTTAAGATCGGCCGGTAAAGAATTTAATTTATCGGGAGTGATATAGTTAATCGGTTTATTGTAACTTAAAAACATAATCGGTTGGGCCTGAATGGGCGCGTCTTTAATTATAGAACCGGATTCATTTACCACCACGTATTTTATTGTTTTTGAATCAAGTTGGTTTAAGTAATCGGCTATATGGGTAAGGCGCGTGTCAAAATTATCCACTACCTCCAACTTATTGCTCCAAACCACAAAATAAGTTTTGTATTCCCATAAACCCACCCAGGCCAAAAATAGAAATGAAAAAATCGCTAACTCTCTTTTAATTCTTTTAACTTTGCCCGACAGCAATTTATTATTGGAATCGCCGGCCGAGCGGTTTAGTTTGTTTTGCAGCCAGTTGTAAAACCGGCTTAAACCTACGGCCGAGAGTATAAACACCGCTGGCATGGCTCCTAAAGCTCTAAGGGCGTGGGGCGCGCCTTCGGGCGCTAAAAAATTTGGCAATAACATTACTAAAAACCATAGAATCAAAAAAAAGTTGCTGGGGGATTTAATATGCCGTAGGGTATAAAACAAGCCGATCAAAAAACCAATGCCTATCGGCCAAAAAAGTTCGGGCCGTCCGGCTAAATTATGCCGCCAGTTGCCGTCGCCATAAAAATTAAACATACCCAAAGTTTTAATGGCTGATTCGGCCAAAGCCGTTCCGGGCGCTGGAGAATTAAATATGGACACTTGAACCGCCCGGCCCAAAAAGTCAGCTGGATTTTGGATGTAATATGCGAGCAACGGCGTCATGGTTATCACGGCGCCGATTCCAAAAATCACCAATGATTTTAAGACCAGTTTTTTGTCCAACACCGGATGTCGGACAATCAGCAGTATCAAAAAAGTTAAAATTAATAAAAGCGGGGAGACGCGCCAGGATATATAAGTATGAAAACCCAAACCGTAAATTAAACCAGCTAACCATATCCGAAGCCGGCTTCTGTTAATCATACCCGACCATAAAAAATAAAAAGCCCAAACTAAAATAAAGGGCAGCATGGCCGCTCTAAAACCGATACGGGAAAAATTGACCGGCCAGAAGGAAACAGCCATTAGGTAACTAGCCAATAGGGCCATAGAGTTACCCCAAAAGAGTTGGATCAAAAAAAATAAACCCAGAACAGTCAACGTTCCAAAAATTCCGGAGACGATCCTCAAAGACCATGTCTGGACTCCGAAGTATTTGACGCTTAAAGATTGGAGATTTATGAATAAACCTTCCCGACCATTGTTTTCCGGATAAAAAACTTTCCAGTTTTTTTCGGCCAAAACATCTAAAGCGTTAACTCCATTAGCCGCTTCGTCGGGATAAAGCCCGGGTGGAGATTCAGCAATCTTATAGAACCTAAAAAACGCGGAAACGGCCAAAATAAAAGTCAAAATCAAAAGCGTTGTTTTGCGCATCTGAAATGTTATGCTTGATATGTTATAATAATAACACTATATGGATCAAAATTCTAAGGAAAATCTATTAGGTCAAGAAAATCAATCTGGAGCTGGATTACCAGTTGAGAGTTCTGATCTGCCGGCGGTGGAAAATAAACCGTCTGCGATGGGCGAAGTTGAACCGCCTGCGGTGAATGCAACTGAACCGTCGCCGGAAATTTTTTCCGGTGAGACGGAGATGGGTAATGGGTCTTCGGTCCAGCCGCAAACCGATGATTCTCAAACGCAATCGCGATCATATACCGAAGAAGAGATTCATCAACAAGCCAACGAACTTACTCCTTTGCCTCAAGAAGATAAACTAGACCGGTTAAAATCCGTAGCTTTGCGCCAAGGTCTGGAAAAAGCCGTAAAGATTGCTAAAAAGATGAACGACCCGCGCCTTTTAGACGAACTGCATGATGCCATTAAAGACGATCCTAATCTAAAAACACAATTGGAAGCGATGGGTAAGTTGGAGAAGCTCTAAATATAAATATACAGATGCCAGAGCTTGCGCAAACTTTTCTAACCAGCGTGGGTTTGCTATTCGGCCTTATAGCAGCCGGCTTTTTGATTCTAAAATTTATAATTAGCTCCATAAAAAAACCTGGGC
>JACQLN010000012.1 GCA_016204035.1 Parcubacteria group bacterium
AAAATAATCTGGAGAACAAAGAGGTTGTTTTGAAAGAAAATAAAAAAGAATTGGAAAATAAAAATTTACAACTGGCTGTGCAAAAAAACGCCCAACAATCGGAAAAAACCCGCAAAGACACCGTGCTTAAAGTCACTAAAGGCGAAGAACAAAAATACCAACAGCTTTTAAGCCAGGTGGAACGGGATCAAGCCGAACTCTTAAAACGCCTGGCCAAAATTGAGGAGGAGATTTTAATACAAAAGAATTTTGTAAGCTATTTCCAGGCCGGAGAAATTCCCAAACCCGGCACAAAAATCTTCGCCTGGCCCGAAGACAATGCCCGCTTAACCCAGGGCTTCGGCATGACGCGCTACGCCCAACGCGGCGCCTACGGCGGTCAAGGTCATAATGGTATAGATATAACCTCCGGCCTAGCCAGCCCCATTAAAGCCGCGGCCGGCGGCAAAATTGTGGCTAAGGGCTTGGAGTCGTGCCAAAACTATGTTCGGCCTTCGTGCAACGGCTACTGGGGCAACTGGGTGGCCATTCAGCATCCCGGTGGCTTGGTCACTTTGTATTCGCATATGTCTAAGCCCTCCACAAAAGTTCTGGGCGAAGAAGTTGGAGTGGGAGAGGTAATTGGTTATGAAGGCGCCACGGGCAATGTGACCGGGCCTCATTTGCACTTTTCGATATTTACCGAATTCTTTACCTATAAAGATCCTAAAACAGGGGAACTGCGCATCAGTTATAACTACGCCAAAACTTTGAATCCGTTGGATTATCTCTAAACTAAATAAAAAAGAAGTCAGTTTGAGCGACTTCAAGGAGGTTCCAGTTAAATTATAAAGAGGGAGGATGTAAGTGCCCCTCCTTGCAGGAGCGAAAGCTGACTTCTTTTTTGGTATATAACTTCGCATAACCTACAATGTGCGACGCTTTATTTATCAAGTCACCTACTATTATTTAAGTCCCGGGCAATTCCCCGCTGGCTTAAAACCCGCGTTTTGGGCGTCTATAATGGAAGCAAAAAAGATCTTATTCCCCTCGCTCATCCTTAACGCTCCCGGGCAATTTTCGTAATGATATATTTTACTGTTTTTATTGCCCACAATTTTTTGATTTATAATCTCTTCCACCACTGCCCCGTTTTGGGATTTAAGGGGAGTAGTCGCATCTGCCGAAGCGGTTGAACCGGATGCGGGTGCGGTGGCTATTTTACCTAGATCGGCGGTGTTAACCAAGGCGCTTTGGATTTTAAGCTCGGCTGTTTGGTATTGGGAACTTAAACGCCCCAATCCAAAACCGATAAGGCCCACCAGCACAATCACCGTCACCAAAAATAGATTATCGGCATAGGGTTTAATTTTTTCCAAAAAGTTTTTCATTTTAATTTTAACAATAAAACTTTTATAAAACTCTCCGCGATTATTCCTAAATTAAATTTGGAACTGCCAAATTTTCTTTCGGTAAAAATTATCGGCACCTCACAAACCCTAAAACCGGCCTGTAACGCCTTATAGGTGGTTTCTATTTGGAAATTATAACCCACCGAATCAAGTCGCTCCAAATCTATTTTTTCCAAGACCTCCCTTCTCCAACATTTGAATCCCCCTGTTAAATCGCGTACCGGAACACCCAGAACCAGCCGGGCGTAGATATTGCTTAAACGGCTGACCAATCGACGCAAAAAATTCCAATTTACAACTCCCCCGCCTTTAATATAACGCGAGCCCAAAACCACATCGCAGTTTCTTATCTTATTTAGAAAAACTGGAATCTCGGCCGGGTTATGCGACAAGTCGGCATCCATCTGGATAATAAAATCGGGTTTGTCGGACTGGTTTAGAACCAACTTGAAAGCGGCAGTATAAGCCGTGCCCAGTCCCCTTTTTTGATCGCGAACCATTACCTGGACCGAATATTTTTTTGAAAGTTCGCGGGCAACCATAGCTGTGCCGTCGGGCGAATTGTCGTCCACCACTAAAATTTCCAAGCCGGGCACATTCAAATTAAAAATCTTCTCTACCAATACCGGCAGATTCTCTTTTTCGTTGTAAGTGGGAATAACCACCGCGACTTTGGGTTGCATGTTTAGATGCTAACAAATCCGAGCCAAGACAACAAAAAAAACGGCGGGGATGGATTAGTTGCCATACAGGCAAATAACCGCTACCCTGCCGTTTCACTCCAACTACTAGCTGGTAAAGAACTTGGCTAGACTTATCAGACATGGATCATCAAATTCCCTGACAAAAATAAACCTGGGCACAGTCGCGTCGTCCACAAGAATTTTTTCCAAGAACTCGTCTTTAGGGCGACTGGTTAATTTCTTGTCGCCATATCTGGGACGGTAGATGATAATAAAAGTCGAGGCAGCATCTCTATTACTAGACGATGTGACTT
>JACQLN010000016.1 GCA_016204035.1 Parcubacteria group bacterium
ATCTTGCCCGAAGAGAGTTTTTTAGCTACACTATCGCGAGTTATTATCTCGGAAACTCCTCGTTCTAAAAAATCTTCTATTTTTTCTTTAGAGGTATCTATCTTAGACATTAGTCATTAATATATAATAAAAGAAACGATAATGCCACACCGACACAAAGGCGGGCGCTGGCCGCTTAAATTCACCAAGGTTGTTTTGGTTTTGGTTCTATTCGGAGGGGCCGCTTTAACTTTGTCCGCGTTGGCCGTTTTTATTGTATTTGCCAGGAACCTGCCCGACCCCTCTAATTTGGAAGACCGCACCGTTACCGAATCCACTAAAATCTACGACCGCACCGGCCAGATTATTCTTTACGACATTCACGGCGAGGAACGGCGCACCATCATACCTTTTAACGAAATTCCCGGAGTGGTTAAGGACGCTACCATTGTGGCCGAAGATAGGGATTTCTACCAACATCGGGGTATTGATTTTAAGGCCATTATCCGGGCTTTCTTGTCTAACTTAACTAGCGATTCTTTGCAGGGCGGTTCCACCATCACCCAGCAGTTTGTAAAAAAATCAATTTTATCCGACGAGCGCACTTTAACTAGGAAAATCAAAGAAGCCATTTTAGCTTTGGAATTGGAACGGCGATATTCCAAGGACGAGATTTTGAATTTTTACTTAAACCAGATTCCTTATGGCGCCAACGCTTATGGCATAGAAGCGGCCGCTCAGACTTTCTTTTCTAAAAAAGCCAGCGACCTGACTTTATCCGAGGCGGTTTTATTGGCCAGCTTGCCCAAAGCCACCAGTTATTATTCTCCCTACGGCGAGCATAAAGATCAGCTTATAGTCAGACAGCATAATATCTTAAACAAGATGGCCGAGCTGAACTATATTTCCAACGCCGAAGCTGCCAGAGCCAAAAAACAAACCCTTAATTTTTCTAAAATAAAATCGGGCATCCAGGCGCCGCATTTTGTTTTTTACGTTAAAAATCTGGTGGAGGAAAAATACGGCGAAGAATATGTGGCTAAAGCCGGGCTAAAGGTTATTACAACTTTAGATTGGGATTTGCAAAACATTGCCGAAACGGCGGTGGCGGCTGGCGCCGATCGGAACGACAAGGTGGGAGCCCACAACGCCGCTCTTACGGCTTTGGACCCCAAAACAGGTCAGATATTGGTTATGGTGGGTTCACGCGATTATTTTAAGGATCCTCTGCCGGCTGGTTGCGACCCGGGCGTTAACTGCCAGTTTGAAGGCAATGTTAACGTGGTTACCCGTTTGCGCCAACCTGGTTCGGCTTTCAAACCGTTTGTTTACGCTACGGCTTTCAAAAAAGGTTATACGGATAAAACCATTCTTTTTGATATACCCACCCAGTTTGATACCGGTTGCAATTCGTTAGGCCAACCCCAATCCGTTGGAACCAAATGCTACTCGCCTCGCAATTTTGATTTTAAGTTTAGAGGCCCGGTGACGGCCCGCGCGGCTTTAGCTAATTCCTTGAATGTACCGGCAGTTCAAATGTTGTATTTGGCGGGTGTGGAGGATTCCATAAACACCGCCGAAGATATGGGTCTTTCCACTCTAAAGGACAGATCGCGTTTCGGCCTGTCTTTAGTTTTAGGCGGCGGCGAGATAAAACTTTTAGAACTGGCTTCGGCTTTTGGCGTGTTGGCCACCGAAGGCGTTCGCCATGCGCCGGTTTCAATTTTAAGGATAGAAAACGGCAAAGGAGAAGTCCTGGAAGAATTTAAGGATGAGCCGAGTCAGGTTTTGGATTCCGAAATTTCCCGTTTAGTCACCAATATCCTTTCCGACAACAATGCCCGCATTCCGATTTTTGGACCCAGAAGCCCCCTCTTTTTTGAGGGTCGGCCGGTGGCGGCCAAAACCGGCACCACCAATGAATTTAGAGATGGTTGGACTTTGGGTTATACGCCTTCTTTGGTGGCGGGAGTTTGGGTGGGCAACAACGACAACACGCCCATAAAACAGGAGCCGGGCGTTTACGTGGCCGCGCCTATTTGGCGCGACTTTATGACGCAGGCTTTTGAAAAATTAAATTTGGTGCCGGAAAGTTTTACGCCGCCGCAAGTAAAAGAAGTAGCCAAACCAATTTTGAACGGCCAACATATTATTAACGGCGAGATACACTCTACCCTTTACTATATTAACCGCAACGATCCCACCGGTTCGCCTCCGGCCAATCCCTATGCCGACCCTATGTTCAATAATTGGGAATCGGCGGTGCGGGCCTGGTTCGGACCGATAGTCAGCGCGGCTACTTCCACACCTTCAGGGCAGTAAGTTTAGTTTGTCTTGTATTGTATTGTATTGTATTGTATTGTATTCTTAATGGATAATAG
>JACQLN010000014.1 GCA_016204035.1 Parcubacteria group bacterium
CCTCTGGCTGTCTATAACCGCCACCGCCTTGGCCATACCTATGGAACTCACCATCACCGGCAGGGGTTTTTTATCCGATCTTTTTTTTACGGCAAAAATCTTTCTGATGGCCTCGGTGTCAAAAATATTGGCCCCCAAGCCATAAAGGGTGTCGGTGGGATAAACCACCGTCCGGCCCTTTAACAAGGCCAAAGCGGCTTCTTTAGAGGCCAGTTCCGGCGAAAAATTGTTTCTGATATCTAAAATTTTCATCAATATTGCTAGTTCGCATCGGTTTGAGCGACTTCAAGGAGGTTCCAGTTAAATTATAAAGAGGGAGGATGTAAGAGGACTAACCTTACTCAAGTAAGGTTAGTCCCTTGCAGGAGCGAAAGCTGATGCGAACTAGCTAGTGTCACACCATAAAGTTTATAAACTTATCTTTCACGAAGATAATTCTTTTAACGCCGGCTGTAAGATATTTAGCCACATTATTGTCGGATCTGGCCGCCGCTTCCACTTCTTTTTGCCCTAAACCAACCGGCAGTTTTATAACCGCCCGCATTTTGGCGTTTATTTGAACAATAAAATCAACCTTATCTTCTTTGATCAATTCCGGATCAAACTTCGGCCATTTTTCCAAATGGATAGATTTGAATTTATCCGCGTTGATCCGCGTAATCTTCCGCGTTGATCCGCGTATCTGCTGCCAAATTTCTTCGGCCATATGCGGCGCGAACGGAGCCAGGAGTTTTATAAAAATATCCAATTCTTTCCGGCTAATAAAATTAGGGTTGGTTTCAAATTCATTTAATAGAATCATTAAAGCCGAAATCGCCGTATTATAACTTAAATTTTCAATATCTTCTGTAACTTTTTTAATTGTTTTATGGAGAATTCTTTGTAAATTATAATTTGGAATTTGTTTGTGATTTGTGATTTGTGATTTGGTGCTTAATTGCCACACTCTCTCCAAAAACCTCGTGACTCCTTTCATGCCGCTATCCCTAAAATCCCCGCCCTGGTCAAACGGCCCAATAAACATCAAGTACATTCTTAAAGCGTCAGCGCCGTAATTTTTTACGTATTCGTCGGGATTAACCACGTTGCCTTTGGATTTGGACATTTTGGCGCCGTCTTTTATTAAAAGTCCGTGCGCCCGGAATTTGGGAAAGGGTTCTTCGAAATGTGTCAGACCCAAATCCTTAAACACCATCGCCAAAAAACGCACATACAAAAGATGTAAAACAGAGTGTTCCGCCCCGCCGATGTACATATCCACTGGGCACCATTTTCGAACAATATCGTTCGAAAATGGTGAATTTCCAATTTTTAATTTCCAATTTTCAAATTTAAGAAGATAGCCGAGGTAATACCAAGCCGAATCCAAAAAGGTGTCCGAGACATCAGTTTCGCGGCGCGCCCAACTTTTGCATTTGGGACATTTGACCTTGTAAAATTTTTCATCGCTGGCGAGCGGTGATTGGTCGGTTCCGGTGGGCCTGAAATTTTTAATATGTGGTAATTTAACCGGCAAATCTTTTTCCGGCACCGGCTGCCAACCGCAGTCTGTGCAGTGGATCATCGGAATCGGCGCGCCCCAATAACGTTGGCGCGAAATCAGCCAATCGCGCAAGCGAAATTGAACGGTTTTTTTGCCCCCGCTTTTTTTTATGCCTTCTTCAACCGAAACCAGCGGCGCGTCGCTTACCGGCAATTTGAATTTTTGGGCAAACTCAAGATCGCGCTCATCATGCGCCGGCACACCCATCACCGCGCCGGTGCCGTAGCCGGCCAAAACATAATCCGAGACCCAAACGGGTATTTTTTGATTGTTGACCGGATTGACCGCCGAGATGCCCGAAAAAACACCTGTTTTTTCTTTGGCGGCCTCTATTGGTTTTTCGGCCTGATGATTAAAAATATATTTTTTAACATCGGCTGGCGCCTGCCAACCAATATCCAGCCAAAATTTGGCCAGTTCCGGTGAAACCGCCACAAAAGTCGCGCCAAAAATAGTATCGGGCCGGGTGGTAAAAACCTCAACATAATGTTTTTTATCTGCTTGACCGGGAACATCAACTAAAGAAAATCTAATTGAGGCGTCTTCGCTTTTACCGATCCAGTTTCTTTGGGCGATTTTTACCTTCTCGCTCCAGTCTATCCCGTTAGAAGTCTCGCTCGCGACTTTGTCGCGAGTCCTACGGACCTCGGCGAGGCTACTTCTAACGGGATCCAAGCCGTCCAACAACTTATCGGCGTACGCGGTAATTTTAAAAAACCACTGCTCCAATTCTTTTTTAACAACTTTGGCACCACATCTTTCGCATTCGCCTCCGACAACCTGCTCATCGGCTAAAACAGTCAGACAGCCGGGGCACCAATTGACCGCGGCTTTTTTGCGATAGCACAAGCCTTTTTTATAAAGCTGTATAAAAATCCACTGGGTCCATTTATAATATTCGGGATCGTAGGTTTCCAAACGCTCGTTCCAGGCAAATCCGTTGCCTAGGGCGGCCAGTTGCCGGTAAAAATTTTTCTCGGAAACTTTGGCTTGATCGGCCGGATGCTTCCTGATCTTCAGCGCGTAGTTTTCGGAGTGTATGCCAAAACCATCCAAACCGATCGGTTCAAAAACATCATAACCCTGCATTCTTTTTAACCGCCCGTAAATGTCGCTGCCTGTAAAAGCGTACATATTGCCCACATGCAAACCCTCGGCCGAAGGATATGGAAACATCATCAGGTTATAGAAAGGATTTTTGGCTTTCTTAAAATCAGGTTCGTAAATGCTTTCCTTTTGCCAAATTTCCTGCCATTTTTTCTCGGCTTTTTTGTGGTCAAATTTTTTCATTTTTTGTGCTTGCCCTTCCAAAGCTCTGAAGGAGCGAAGGAAGGATTATATTTCGCCATTTGTATCTATCTAAAATAACGAAAACGGAGTATTTAAGCAAGAAAAAACCTCCGAGATCGGATCTGGGAGGTTTTGGATCTAGTAAGTTTTTGAGGTTCGGCGTTTTACTTCTAAAATATAAACATATCTATTCTCGGAATATAATTTATAGAAAATTCTGTATGACCCGACCCTTCGACGCCAAACACCATTTTGACCACCCAATTTTTCTATATCTCCGCCAAAAGGATCTGCCACCATTGAATCAATAGTTTTATCAACCAGAATAAAATCCTTTCCACTCAATCTTTTAATTGCTTTTCTTGCGGGACTGGTTACGTGAATTAGCCAATTCATTTTTAAGTTGTTCCCAACTTATATAATTGCCCGCCTTAATATTCTTTTCGCCTCGTTTAATTATTTTCAGATCTTCTTTGGTTGGTTTAACTACTTTAACATTCTCTGTTTTTTGCCACACCAAAAACTCCTCGTAAGTTTCGCGGGAAATAGTCACAAATTCCTTATTTTTGACTGTGCTCTTGGAAACAGTTTTAATAGCCATAGCATCAATATAGCGAAAATGGAGTATTTAAGCAAGAAAAAACCTCCGAAGGGTAACCCTTCGGGACTTTAGACAAATTAAAAAGACCCGAGAGACCAAGGGTTAAAAACCCAGGATCTCTCGGGTCAAAGCGCTACTCGGCCAGCTCAGCTGGCCTTGCTGGCGGGAACGAGCCAGCGCCAGTCCCCGCCCAGCCCGCCGTCGGCCCAGCGGAAGAAGCAGGAGAGACCGTCGGAGTAGACGATCGGGAAGCCGGCGTAGCCGTTCGGGTAGACCCACGAAGAACCCGCGAACCCGACAGGCCCGTTGCCGTCAGGCTTCGGGAAGGCGGCCTTGAACGCCTCCCTCCACTGGCCCTCCGGAATTGGGCCGTACCCGGCGATCCTCTCGCGCACCTCGTCCGGGCCGCAGCAGTAGCCGACGCGCACCAATTTGAACCGCTTGGTGTGAATGCCGTACAGCTTCGCGCCGGTGAACCTCCACTTCTCCGGCTCGCCGTATCCGTCGCCGCGCACCATGCCGATGGGATCGGCTTCCGGTGCGTCGAAGTTGAGCGTGAGCTCGAACTCCACGCCGTCGTCCGGGTACTGGGCGTCGATGATGGCGTGCACCGCGCGCGCCACCTTCTCGGGATCGAGCGAGCCCTTGCGAACGCGCTCAAACCAGTCGTGCTGCTGCCGGGCGAAACGGCCCAACACTTCGTCGGCGACAACTTTCTGGGTCGTCATGACGAACCTCCGTTATTTTGGCTCACCTCTCATCCACGACATTTGTCGGGACCCCAGGTAAGCCGGTTTTAGGGTACTATATTAAGTATAGCAAATAAATAGGAAGAAGTCAAGGTGGTAAAAACCAAGGTTTTAAGCCATATTTTCCTATGAGTTTTTAACGAATAGCTGAAAATATGTGCCTTGTAGTGATGCGAAGCATCTACTACTGGGGCCATTTTTACTATATCCCAAAAATCGCGCGGGCGTTTTCGTTGGTGTGATGCTGGATTTCTTATACCAAGATTATCTTGGTATACAGACCTAATTTAAAATATCTTTTACTTGTTCTTTTAGTTTCGGTAAATCTTGCTCCAACGTCTGCCAAACTGCTTTCAAGCTAACGCCAAAATATTCATGTATAAGTCGATCACGATTACTCATTATTTTTCTCCAAGGAATGACATTGTGTTTGTCCTTAAAATCTTGAGATAGATTCTTTGACGCTTCGCCGATTATTTCCAACTCTCGAATAATTCCATCTTGGAGTAATTTGTTTTTTAAAAATTCATCAAAACCTATACCGCTAGTATAACTTTCTATAGCAGTAATGGCATCCAATATATGCCGGAGATACAATTCATCTTTCTCCATAAATAACAACAGAATCTCTAATTACATTGTCCTTAATATATGGGCTGAGTGCATCTTCGGTAACAATATCCACCTCTTTACTGATGGTATCCTCAATTTCTATTTGCAACCCAGCAATATCAAACAAACTTTTGGGTTTACCAAACCTTACTAACAAATCAACATCGCTATCACTTTTGGCTTCACCCCTAGCGTAAGAACCAAAAAGCGCCGCAAAATCAACATTATTACGTTCTAAGACAGGAACCATATCTTTTTTTAGCATCTCAATATCTTTATCTTTTGACATAGTAATATTGTGACATATTTATATCTAAGAAGCAAAATTAAATCCCAAAAATCGCGCGGGCGTTTTCGTTGGTATGGTGCTGAATTTCTTCCAAAGAAACCCCTTTTATTTCGGCGAGGCGCCTAGCGATTTCGGCCACGTAAGCCGGTTCGTTTCTTTGGCCGCGGTACGGCGCGGGCGTAACATAAGGCGCGTCGGTTTCCAGCATCATGCGGTTTATAGGCACCGCTTTTATAATCTCGTCGTAATCACGCACAAAGGTTACCACGCCGCCGAAAGTAAAAAACAAACCCATATCCAAAAGATTATTGGCTTCGCGTTCGGTGCCGCTAAAAAAATGAATGATGCCGGGCACGGTTGGCAGCTTGGAACGGTTGGCCCTTAACAAAGCGATTAAATCGGGAAAGGCCTGCCGGCAGTGTATCATTAAAGGTTTTTTTAGCTCGTAGGCCAACTCTATATGCTGAACAAAGGCCGTTTCC
>JACQLN010000019.1 GCA_016204035.1 Parcubacteria group bacterium
AATCCTGACAATTTACCTGTTTCCCAAGATACAAGCTCCAAGATACAAGCTCCAAGATTCTGCATCACCATGGCCCCGCCCAACGTAACGGGTTCTTTGCATATGGGCCACGCTTTGGAATACACCTTGTCCGATATTTTAGTTAGGTTCAAAAGAATGCGGGGCTACGAAACTTTATGGCTACCCGGCACCGATCACGCCGGCATCGCCACCCAAAACGTGGTGGAAAAGGAATTAAAAAAACAGGGCGTTTCGCGCCACGACCTGGGCCGTGAAAAATTTTTGGAAAAAATTTGGGAATGGAAAGAAAAATACGGCGACACCATTACCAACCAGCTTAAAAAACTGGGGGCTTCGTGCGACTGGTCGCGAGAACGTTTTACCATGGATGCGGGTTATGTTAAAGCGGTGGAAACGGCTTTTAAGCATTATTACGACAAGGGTTGGATCTATCAAGGCGAAAGAGTCATCAACTGGTGTCCACGGTGCGCCACCGGCCTCTCCGACCTGGAGGTGGAATACAAAGAAGCCGAAGCCGAATTGATCTATATAAAATATCCCTTAGCCGACGGATCGGGTTACATCACTGTAGCCACGGTACGACCCGAAACCATGCTGGGCGATGCGGCCGTGGCCGTTAATCCTAAAGATGAACGTTATAAAAATCTGGTGGGCAGAAAAGTTGTGCTGCCCATCCAAAACCGGGAAATTCCCATCATCGCCGACGACGCTATAGATATGGAATTCGGCACCGGCGCGGTTAAGGTTACCCCGGCCCACGACCCAGCTGACTTTGAAATGCGCGAACGGCATAATCTGCCGGTGTACAAAGTAATAGACGAAAAAGGCCGGATGACGCCGGAAGCCAAAATTTGCCTGGGCTTAAAAACCGAAGAATGCCGGAAAGAAATCGTTAAAGAACTGGAAAAACTCGGTTTAATAGAAAAAAAAGAAAAATATACTCATAATATTTCCAAGTGTTACCGTTGCGACACCACCATTGAACCGATCCTTTCCAAGCAATGGTTCTTAAAAATGAAAGAGTTGGCGGCCAACGCGATACACGCGGTAAAAAGCGGCCAGATAAAATTCCATCCGGAAAATTTTACCAAAACCTATCTGGATTGGCTGGAAAACATACGCGATTGGACCATTTCGCGCCAGATCTGGTGGGGGCATAAAATTCCCTTGGACGGAGTAGATGATGTTTTAGATACTTGGTTCTCTTCGGCTTTATGGCCGTTCGCCGCTTTGGGCTGGCCGGAACAAACCAAGGATTTGGAAAGATTCTACCCCACCAATGTTTTAACCAACGACCGCGGCATTATAAATTTATGGGACGCCCGGATGATTTTTTCGGGTTTGGAATTTATGGACGAAAAACCGTTTTCCGATCTGATCATACATGCCACGGTTATGACCCGCGAAGGCAAAAGAATGTCTAAATCTTTAGGCACCGGTATAGACCCTGTGCAATTGATCGAAGAATACGGCGCCGACGCCATCAGGTTCGCTTTGGTTTGGCAGGCCCTGGGCGGACAAGACATCAAATGGCAGCAGGAAGCGGTCATGGCCGGAAAAAAATTTTTAAATAAAATTTGGAATGCCAGCCGTTTCGTCTTGGGACGAAACGGAAACTCTAAATCCGAAATTCTAAATCCGAAACAAATCCAAAATAAAGAAAACGCAGAAATAATAGAAAAATTTGAGAAGACAAAAAAAGAAGTCGGCGAGCTAACAGAAAAATACGAATTTGGCCCGGCCCTGCACGCGCTTTACGAATTTTTTTGGCACGAATTCTGCGATATTTATTTGGAACAAGCCAAGAAATCAAATTCGGAAGAAACAAATCAAACACTGCTCTATGTTTTATCCGGATCGTTAAAAATGGCGCATCCTTTCATTCCGTTCATGACTGAAGTATTATGGAGTAAACTGCCGCTAGAGGAAAAAAAACTTTTGATGGTGGAAAGTTGGTAGTGGAATGACAAATGACTAAACCCAAATTTCTAATCAAGGTCTAATGCCAAAACCCCAATGCCAAAATAACTTTTTGTCATTTAGTCATTTGAAATTAATTTGTCATTTGGACTTAGACATTAGACATTTTTCAAAATGACCTTGGGATTGATAGCGCTTGGTATTTTACCCAGTCTTGTTTGGCTTTCCATCTATCTAAAAGAAGATGACCACCCCGAGCCCAACAGGTTTATTATTAGAATCTTTTTTTTGGGCGCTCTGGCCGCGCCGCTAGCCGCCGGGGTTGAGTTTTTGCTTATCGGCGGCATAAAAGGGGTTGGCTGGCCGGCTGTTCTGGTTAATTTTCTAATATTCTTCGTCTTTATTGGTATGGTGGAAGAATACTGCAAATACTTGGCGGTACGGGTGGGTGTGGAAAAAAAATTGGTTTTTGACGAGCCCACCGACGCGATGATATACTTGATCGTATCGGGTTTGGGTTTTGCCGCTTTGGAAAACGTCTTAGCACTTTTTCATTTTACCGATCGGGCCGCGGCCGATATGGCGGGACAGGCCTTTGAAATTACGGCTCTAAGATTTTTAAGTTCCACGCTGCTTCACGTGCTGGCTTCGGCCATAGTCGGCTACTATCTGGCCCGAAGCCATTTTTTTAGAGAAAAACTGTCTGTGCTTAAAGGTATAGTAACCGCGGGTTTTTTACATGGCGGCTACAACGTTTTAACGTTAAACTCGGGCAGCTTCCAAAAAATCGAACCCACCTTAATGGTTGTGTTTTTATTGAGTGTGATGGCAATTTTCGTAAATTTTCTTTTTTATAAATTAAAACGGGAATACTTCAGATGAAGAAATCTTTTTTTCAATTGATCACCGGCCGTGAACCTATAGGTGAAGAA
The DNA here is from genome assembly GCA_016204035.1 of Parcubacteria group bacterium. Taxonomy (GTDB): domain Bacteria; phylum Patescibacteriota; class Minisyncoccia; order JACQLN01; family JACQLN01; genus JACQLN01. Next base: position 2,874 of record JACQLN010000019.1, read on the forward strand.
GAAGAATACGAACAAAGGTATAAAGAAATTTTGGCTGCCGCCGAAACCGCTTCTACAAAAAATCGGGTAAAAAACGAATTGCCGGCGGTTAAATCCGAAAAGAAAATCGGCAACGTTAAAGTTAACTTTGAAACCGAAGAAGAAGGTTTACCCTCCGAAGGAGCTTCGGAGGAGGGCCAGTTGACCATAGACGTTTACCAAACGCCCGAAGAAATGGTGATCAAATCCACCATCGCCGGGGTGCGCCAGGACGATTTAGACATAACCATTGCCACCGATATGGTGACCATTCAGGGTGTGCGCCGCAAGGACGATAATATTTCTCCGGAAGATTATTACTACCAGGAACTCTATTGGGGCCCGTTTTCCCGTTCGGTAATACTGCCCCAAGAGGTGGACACCGAAAGCGCCAAAGCCGCGCTTAAAGACGGTATTTTAACCATCCGCCTGCCCAAATTTGAACGCGGCCGAACTAAAAAGTTAAGAATAAATTCGGTTTAACAGAGAAGCCTTGCATTGCAAGGCTTCTGCCGAGGGTGCGCCGGTCGTTCGCCATCTCATCCAAGCTGGGCAACAATTTTTTCCTGCGGATAATTCTCAGGTGATCAGGCTCTAACTACTGGGTCGCTTTTTCGAAGTACCCTTAACTTTTTACCCTGCAAGTCCAGTTGGGATAGTTGTCGCTTTTGTGGCGATTATTCTCCCACTGAAGCGGTTGCAGATTGCCTATATCATCCGAGCCGCCGTCGGCAACTGGCTTGATATGATCAATCTCCCATCCCCACTGTACGGTTTCCCCATATTTCGTGCGTTGCATACTGGCACCGCATTTGTCTTTTCGGAAGCCCGCATAAGCTGGTTCAACTTCGCCCTTCCTCCAAACGGCTTCAATGGTAGCATCATCGAATGTGGAACCATCACGCCTTGTGCTGTAATTTCTTGCCATACTTATTTCTGTTGTTTAATTATTCTGTCCCGTCGACATCATAGTTTGCCAGACCATCGGGATAGCCTTATTTTCAGGCGCAGGAGATTATTTGTCAATTCTGTCATATGTTAATTGTTTGTGGATAACTTTTTGCATATCTTTGACATATAAACTATAATACCAATATGCACATAATACAAGAAAAGCTACTCAAAGTGATTAATGATAAAAATGTTGGCGGTTTTACGCTACGCCAAGTCGGTGAATTGATAGAAGAAAAGCTCCCTCAAAAAGTTAAACACCATCTTTCCCAACTGGAAAGAAAGGGTTTTATTTTTATTGATAGAAAAAATAAAAAAATCAGCAGAATTAGCAATAAAGCAAAGGCTGGAGATATTTTTGTTTCAATTCCAATAGTCGGTGCCGCCAATTGTGGCCCAGCAACCATTTACGCTGATCAAAATATTGAGGGATATTTAAAAATATCCAAACGACTTGCACCAAACAAGAAAAGAGTTTTCGCTTTAAGAGCAGAGGGTAATTCTCTCAATAAAGCGGATATTGATGGTAAAAATGTAGAGAGTGGAGATTTTATTATTGTAGATAGTGAAAACACATCACCACGCGATGGTGATTATGTTGTATCTGTTATTGATGGAATTGCTAATATAAAAAAATACCGTTTAGATAAAAATCACTCTAGAATTGCTCTACTATCAGAATCAACACAGGAATATTCGCCAATTTTTATTCATAAAAACGATGATTTTAGGATAAGCGGTAAAGTTGTTGAGGTAGTAAAAAACATTCGTTAATAATATACTAAAATAGAATTACATGTTTTATGAAGAAAAAAGAAATTAAATTTAAGTTAGCAGAATTGTTTTCTGGCCCTGGCGGTCTTACTCTCGGTGCAATCCGATCTTTTATTGAGAATGACGATACTACCTATCGTATTGAACCTGTTTGGGCAAACGATTACGATGCCGATACCTGTAAAACATATACTCGCAATATCCACAACGGAAATGAAAAAAATGTTGTCTGTGCAGATGTCCGAGAAATAGATTTTGAAAAAGTGCCAAAATTTGATGTTCTTGCTTTTGGTTTTCCTTGCAATGACTTTAGCGTTGTTGGTGAACAGAAAGGTTTTAACGGAAAATTTGGCCCTCTTTACTCTCATGGAATCAGGGCGATAAATACACATAATCCAAAGTGGTTTATTGCAGAGAATGTTAGTGGCTTACAGAGTGCAAATGGTGGTAATGCTTTTAAGCAAATTTTGAAAGACCTCGGTTCAGCAGGAAAAGGTTATATTCTCACACCACATTTATATAAGTTTGAAGAATATGGGGTTCCACAACAAAGACACCGAATTGTCATTATCGGTATAAGAAAAGATTTAAGGTTAAAATTCAAAGTCCCTGCTCCGACTACAAAATATAATTATGTAAGTGCTCGCGAAGCAATAGAAAATCCACGAATATCAAATGACGCGCAAAATCACGAGCTCACCAAGCAATCTGCGGGCGTTGTTGAGCGGCTAAAATATATTCCTGCTGGAGAAAATGCTTGGTATAAAGGCATTCCCCAACATTTGAGATTGAATGTGAAAGGCGCACGAATGAGTCAAATTTATAAAAGATTAGATCCAAAGAAACCCGCTTACACAATCACCGGAAGCGGAGGTGGTGGAACGCATGTTTATCACTGGTCAGAACATCGCGCTCTTACAAACCGAGAACGAGCACGACTGCAATCTTTCCCCGATAACTTTGTGTTTGAAGGCTCCAAAGAAAGCGCGAGAAAACAAATCGGCATGGCCGTCCCTCCTGTTGGCGCACAAGCTGTTATTTCCGCCGTGCTAAAGACTTTTGCCGGAATTACTTACGAGTCAGTTGAATCAAAACTTACTAACGGAGAAGCTAACGCACGAGAGATAGCGAGCATGTTTGATGATGTAAAGGTGGAAGCTACAGTTGCTTTATAAGTTTTTCCCAATCTTTTTTTGATTTTTTCAAAAATCCGGACTCTTTAACGAATCGGATACCATCGAATTCCTGTCCTGGAATTTCTTTTACTTCTCTTAAATCAGTGTAGCGACACCACCCCGCAACTTCGCAGGGTATAGTTACAAAGTCTGGCATCAAATCCTTGTATTTGGAGTAGTGAGGTTTGTTTCTTACTGCCTCATTAATTTCTTTTTTTGTAAGTCTCAATAAGTGATCGTCGGGAATATCAGGGCGACAGTAAATATAAATATCTGATCTACGCTCTTTGATTTTGATTTCATTTTCCCCAAGCACTAAAAAGGCACTTTTGGGTTTAGACGATTTTATCCCCACGCCAATTTTAGGTGTTCTCATTTTTCCTTTATCCTCAACTCCGGTTATATCTTGGAGTACAATTTCATCACGAATATCAAAATCAAGTTCAATATTTAGACCAAACCCTCTTTTTAGGAATTTTTTAACAGCAACTTCTCCTAATTGCCCCTTAACCCAGTTTGTGATTTTCTGTCCAAATTCTCGCTGTCGTCCCGTACCAAAGTCCGATTGGACATAATTTCTAAAATGCTGAGCGAGGGCAAAATCTAAACACAACACATAGTCCTCTTTATCTAGCCCAACTGTTCTCCACGCCAAACCATCTTTCCATTTCCGCAGTACACTCTCGTCAAAATAAAATCTTCCTCGCCCACCATTCCTTTCAAGAGATGGGAATTCCGCCGCGTTTTTGAAGTAGTTATCAAAAGTCTTTTCATCAAGACCAAGAAATTCAACGGCTTCTTTTTTGGAAAGGATTTTTGTCATATCATTTTATGAAAAAAGAAACATCTTTAAATCCTCCCTAGAAAGGATTTTTTGTTTGTGCCCGGGGCGAGACTCGAACTCGCAAGACCTTACGGTCAAAGGATTTTAAGTCCTTCGTGTATACCATTCCACCACCCGGGCTTTTTAACCACTTCCTTTGAGGCGCGGAGGGGATTTGCACCCCTGTATAGCGGTTTTGCAGACCGCTGCGTTAGCTGCTTCGCCACCGCGCCATATGAGAGAATTGTAGGTAAAATATTAAACGTGGTCAACTAAACTCAAATCTGATAAAATTAAAAGCGCAATCCTCCACATAAAACCCAGACGATAGTTAGGGTGTTTTATTTTTAACTCAAATGCAAGAAAATTTACCTAACCATATCGCCGTTATACCCGACGGCAACCGCCGCTGGGCCAAAGCCCGCGGGCTGGAGCCCTGGCTCGGGCATGAACACGGCGCTTACGCTTTTAAGGAAATTGTTAAAGAATCCTTCGCCCAGGGCATAAAATATTTTACTTTTTGGGCTTCTTCCGAAGACAATATAAAAAAAAGAAATCCCTTAGAGGTGGCTTTTTATTTTAAGCTTATAAAAAAGGCCTTTAATGATTTTGAAAAAGACAGCTACGCCCACGATCATAAAATCAAAGTTGATTTTATGGGCTCCTGGGAAAAAATGTTCCCCGCCGACATTAAAGAAATTATTTACAGAATTAAAAAGAAAACCGAAAATTACGCCGATCGTTTTCTTACCCTATTATTGGCTTATGACGGCCGCACCGAAATGCTCCAAGCCCTTCACCGGCTTTATCAAGACAACCCCGCCGTTAAACCCGCGCCCGATTTTATAAAAAAATATCTTTACACCAAAGATCTGCCTCCGGTGGACTTGGTTATCCGCACCGGCGGCGAACCGCATTGGAGCGCCGGTTTTATGATGTGGGACGTAGCCGACAGCCAGCTTTATTTTACGCCCACTTTATGGCCCGATTTTAACAAAAAAGAACTGGCCAAAGCCCTGTTATCTTACTCCGCCACCCAACGCCGTCTGGGCGCCTAGTCCTTCGGCACTTTTTTTATAACATCCAAAATCTTACTGCCCTTCTCTTCCGATTCGTCAATTTCAAACCTGATTTTAGGCACCGGGCGGATTCTTAAGCCGCGGTTTAATTTTTGCTGAATCTCGTAAATATTTTTTTCTATTTCTTTTATGGCCGCGGCCGATTTGGCAAAAGGAAAAACGGTGATGCTAATGGTGCTTTCCTGCCCGTTGGGCGAAGTTTCCACCTTGGAAACGGTAACTAAAGAATCAACCGCCAACTCCTTATGCAAAAGATCGCCGATAAAACGGTGAATAAGTTCGTTTATTCTCTCTAATCGGCGTTGTTTCGGCATAAAAAATTCGAAATCCTAATATCGAAACTCGAAACAATATCTAAATCCTAATTTTCAAAATCTAAAACCCGCTTTGAGTTTGTAATTTTGAACATTAGAATTTGTTTCGGATTTAGTGCTTCGTGCTTCGTATTTATAACTCCGGGTATTTTCTCTCTTCCTCAAACCCCACCAAAATATCGCCCACTTCAACCATAACGCTGTTTTCAACTTGCAAACCGGCCTCGTTGCCTTCACGGACTTCTTCTTGGGGCTCTTTTTCTTTTTGCAGCCCGGTGATTTTGCCCGAACCGACCACCACGTTTTTTCTTTGGATTTCAAACTTTAAGCCCTTTTTTAATTTTCCCGAAAATATTTTTCCGCCCACAACCATTCTGGTTTTGTCGGTTTTGAATATGGCTAAAATCTCTATTTTTCCAACCTCGTTTTTGATTACTTCGGGATCCAGCAACTGCGACATAAAAACTTTAACTCCGGCCACGAAATCATAAATAATATCAAAAGTTTTTATTTCTATGCCGCGCTGATCGGCATAATTCAAAATGTCCTTACCGGCTTTAACCCTAAAACCGACGATCTTGGCTTGGCTGGTTTCGGCTTTTTTAACATCGGACTGGGTGATGTCGCCCACATCGCACTTTAGCAGTTTTAGGCCGACTCGGTCTGATTTTATTTGTTTCAAAACTCCAACCAGGGCCTCTAAACAACCTAGCGCCGCGGCTTTAATTATAATGGAAAGCACTCGGGGTTGGCCGGACGGCTCTATTTTTATTCTGGTTAAAAATTCCTCGTGTTTTTGGGTGTGTTCGGAAACTATTTTTTGCGCCTCGGCCGCGTTGGCCACCACACTGCATTTTTCGCCGATCATAGGCGTGGTTTCGGCTAATCCCACCACCCGCACCGGCTTGGACGGCCAGGCCTCTTTAATAGGCCGCGCCTCGTCGTCTTCCATTATTTTAACGGAACCGAAAGATGTGCCGCAAACAATAAGGTCGCCCGTTCTTAAAACACCGTCGGTGACAATGATGGTGGCCACCACGCCTTTTTTAGCGTCAAAATGGGATTCAATAACGTAACCTTCGCCGGTTTTTTGCGGACTGTATTTTAATTCTTCCATTTCGGCCACCAGTAAAATCAAATCCAAAAGTTCGTCTATGCCTTTTTTGTCTCTGGAGGAAACCAGGGCCACCGGCACCTGGCCGCCCCATTCTTCTATTAACACGCCTTTTTCGGAAAGCTCTTTTTTAACCTTGTCCACGGCCGCGCCCGGTTTGTCTATTTTGTTGATAACCACAATAAAGGGCACCTTCGTTGCCAAAATATGTTTAATAACTTCTTCGGTTTGCGGCTGAACGCCGTCGTCGGCCGCCACCACCAAAAGCGCCACATCGGCCACTTTTACGCCGTGCTCGCGCATGGCAAAAAAGGCCTCGTGGCCGGGCGTGTCTATGAAGGTGATTTTGCGGGTAACCGCAAAATCATCCCGAGGCGTATGCCGAGGGATTTCCTTTTTAACCTCAACTTCGTAAGCGCCGATGCTTTGGGTTATGCCACCGGCCTCGCCTTCGGCCACTTCGGTTTCGCGGATGGCATCTAAAAGTGTGGTCTTGCCATGATCCACATGGCCCATAACCACCACTATCGGGGGCCTGGCTTCGACTGAAGCTACGCTTAAATTTTGATCTTGGGTTTGG
>JACQLN010000017.1 GCA_016204035.1 Parcubacteria group bacterium
GCGCTGGTGGTTGTAGTTATGGCCCTGTTGAGGGTAGGTTCGTGGGGTTATTGGCGCTTCCGGTTTGTTCACACCGCCCCGATCCTAGATCGGGGCGTTTTATAAGTAGTTTTTGCCGCTTATGCTACTATATAAATCTAAGAAATTATGACCCCAGTGCCACAGCCCATTCGTGTATTTACAGGAATATAGACAAATATGACGCTTAACGGATTTTTAGGCCAAAAAACTAAAGGGGTTTTAGCCGCCGCGGCTATTTTAGCCGCCGCCGGCTTTTTAAGCCGGCTATTGGGTTTTGGCCGAAACGCCTTACTGGCCTATTTTTACGGCGCTGGCGATATTTTAGACGCCTATTTTTTGGCTTTCCGCCTGCCCGATTTTTTCTTCAATCTTTTCTTTTTCGGAGCTTTCTCGGCCGGGTTCGTGCCGGTGTTCATCAAATTAAAAAACCACGACCCCCAAAAGGCCTGGAAGCTGGCCAACGATGTTTTGAATCTAACTCTGGCCGTTTTTGTAATTTTTGGCGCCGTTTTTTTTGTGGCCGCGCCTTGGGTGTTAAAACTGATCGCGCCCGGTTTTGAAGGCGAGAAACTCAAACTGGCGGTAACATTAAGCCGGATAATGTTTTTGCAGCCGATTTTTTTGGGAATCTCGGTGGTATTTTCCGGCATACTCCAATCCACCCGGCGTTTTTTGGCCTACGCTCTGGCTCCGGTTTTTTACAACCTCGGCATAATTTTTGGCATTTTGGTTTTGGCGCCCAAGCTGGGTCCGGCGGGCTTGGCTTGGGGCGTGGTCGCGGGCGCCTGGCTTCATATGTTGATCCAATATCCCGCGGCCAGGCACAGCGGTTTCAGTTATAAATTTTTCTTTTCGCTTAAAGAAAACTCCATTAAAGATATTTTTCATATTATAGTGCCGCGTTCTTTAAGTTTGATTTTAGCCCAGCTTAACTTAGTGGTTATGGCCGGGCTGGCTTCGTTTTTGGGTTCGGGCCGCGTTTCGGTTTTTAATTTTGCCAACGATCTTAACGGTTTGGTTTTGGGCGTGGTGGCCGTGCCTTTGGGCGTGGCCGTGTTTCCGGTTTTTTCCGAACTGGCCGCCCAAGGCAAGTTTCAGGAAATGGGCGAGACGTTTATAAAAATTCTGCGCCGGTTGATGTTTGTGATGATGCCGGCCGCGGTTTTATTTTTTATTTTGCGCGCCCAAATAGTCCGTCTAACGTTGGGCTACGGCCGGTTTGACTGGGCGGATACGGTTTTAACCATAGAAACGCTGGGGTTCTTTTTAATCGGTTTGATTTTTCAAGGAGCGTTGGCGATCATTCTTAGGGGATTTTTTGCTTTGGAAGACGCCAAAACGCCTTTTATGATTTTGTTTTTTGGCGTGTTGTTAAGTATGGCCGTGGCTTTGTTTTTGGCGCCGGTTATGGATGTTTCGGCTTTGGGGTTGGGTATGGCCGCGGCCGCGATTTTTAATACCCTGGTTTTATTTTTCATATTCAAACGCCGCGTCAAATCCGTTAAAATTTCCAGTCTGTTAAAACCGGCGGCTGTTTTCGCGCTGGGCTCGGTTCTGGCCGGTTTAGCCGCTTACGCCGCGCTTTATTATCTAGATAAGTTTTTAGACACGCATAAAGTTTTACATCTAATCGTCCAGGGCGGATCGGCGGGGGTTTTGGGCGTGGTGGTATATTTATTAATCACGAGTATGTTTAATATGGAAGAAGTTAACCAGATTTTGAAAAAACTTAAATTAGGCAAGGGTATTATTTTGCCCAGCTTGGATGAAGAAACCCATCAGTCGTAATATAAGGATGATTATTTCGCCAAGTTTTTGTTTTCTGGCGAGTGAACTCGCCTCCGCAGACTGCGTCTCAAACAGCACTTGCCGCGAAAACGAAAGCTTGGCTTTATATTAAGTCTGTGATTATTCAAAACATCAGAAATTTTTCCATAATAGCCCATATTGATCATGGAAAATCCACGCTGGCCGATCGGTTGTTGGAATTAACGCATACGGTATCTACGCGCGAGATGCGCGAGCAGTATCTTGATTTGATGGATTTGGAACAAGAGCGGGGAATAACAATCAAGATGCAACCCGTCAGGATGCTCTGGCATCTCATCGAGCCTGAAGGCTCATCAGAGTCTGAACGGCCTGACGGGCCTGAGCGAAGCGAAGGGCAGGGATTTATTCTCAATCTTATAGATACGCCGGGTCATGTGGATTTTTCTTACGAAGTTTCGCGTTCGCTGGCCGCGGTGGAAGGCGCGATTTTACTGGTGGACGGCACCAAAGGCGTGCAGGCCCAAACCTTGGCGCACCTGCACACCGCCCAAAAGCAAGGGTTGGTTATAATTCCGGCCATAAATAAAATTGATTTAGCCAATGCCCGGCCGGAAGAAATAGAACATGAATTGAAAGAGCTTTTGGGCGGCGAAACTGAAATTTTCAAAATATCGGCCAAAGATGGCACCAACATTGATAAGTTGCTGGAGGCCGTCATCAGTAAAGTCCCGCAACCCAATCCCGGCTTAGGTAAATACGGCCGCGCGCTTATTTTTGATTCCAGTTACGATTCGTATAAAGGCGTGGTGGCTTACGTTCGGGTTTTTGACGGCAGTTTCAAAACGGGCGACCAAGTTAAATTTATCGCTGCCGAAAAAAACGCCGAATTGATGGAGGTGGGGTATTTTAAGCCGCAACTCGTTGTTCAAAAAGAACTGGCCGCGGGCGAGATCGGTTATATCGCCACCGGGCTTAAAGACCCGGCCCTGGTGAGAGTGGGCGACACCATCTTGGGAAATTTTCAATTTTCAATTTTCAATTTTCAAAAATTAGCCCTACTGGGCTATAAGGAGCCGTCGCCGGTGGTTTTTGCCAGTTTGTTTCCCAAAGAAGGCGACGAATTTACCAGGCTTAAAGACGCTTTGTTAAAATTAAAACTTTCCGACGCCGCCTTAACTTTTGAACTGGATTCCCAAGAAGTTTTGGGCCGGGGGTTTAGATGCGGTTTTTTGGGCTCGCTCCACATGGAAATAGTTTTGGAACGTTTACAGCGCGAGTACAATATAGCTTTAATTACCACCACGCCTTCCGTCAGCTATGAAATTATTCTTAAAAAAAACAATCAAATCCAGACGATTTTTTCGGCGGCCGATTTGCCGGAATCCGATCGTTATACCGAAATCCGCGAACCCTGGGTGGTGTTGACGGTTCTTGCGCCTTCAAAATATATTGGCGGCATTTTGGAACTTTTGGCCTCTAGGCGCGGTTTAAGCCAAGACACAAAATATATTTCGGATAGTAGGGTAGAGATTGTTTATAAAATTCCTTTGGCCGAAATAATCGTTGATTTTCACGACAAGCTAAAAAGCGCTTCTTCGGGTTTCGCCTCTTTAAGTTACGAGTTTTTAGAACTAAAAAAAGGCGACTTGGTTAAACTGGATATTCTGGTGGCGGGCGAAAAAGTGGAAGCGTTAAGCCGGATCGTGCCTCAGGATAAGGTTCACGACGAAGGCAAGAGAATGGTTGGCAAGCTAAAAGAACTTTTGCCGCGGCAGTGGTTTGAGGTTACCTTGCAAGCGGCTATCGGTGGAAAAATCATTGCCCGCGAAAATATCGCCGCGCTTAAAAAAGACGTTACCGGCTATTTGTATGGCGGCGACATTACCCGTAAAATGAAACTGCGCGAAAAACAGAAAAAAGGCAAGAAAAAAATGAAAGCGCGCGGCCGCGTCAGCATACCCAATTCGGTTTTTTTTGAACTTTTAAAGAGGTAGTTTTTATAATATAAAAAAGGGCTGAAAATGGCTTAAAAATGTGATTTTCCTGCAATATTGACGTATTTTAACGGGTGGGGCTTGACAGGGTTTAGGGGGTATGCTAAGATGGGGGTATCATTGTTCTGGTTGGGTTTCGTCCTCACGAACCCACCCAGGGCATAGTTCTTTCACTTCAACCAAGAAAGGAGGTCCGCCTATGCGGACCCAGATTCGCGGAGCGCCGAAGAACGGCGCCATCACCGGCCTCAACGAGGCCGCATCTTACGGATACCGTACCACGATCATCGGCACCACCGTCTTCGACAGCGAGATCCTCGGCAACACCGGCGCCACCGGCGGCCGCCTCGGCGACACCATCGTCGCCGAGTAGGTCCGGGCGTCGGCGACCGCTCGTCTGGAAGGTCGGATAGGTTTCCGGCCCGGTGACGAGCGGCCCCCCGTCCAAGTTCCAAACAGCGCGCCGCGTGATCCCGGATTCTCCGGGGCAACCACGCCGGCGCGGTTCTGACACTAAACCCACGGAGGCACGACATGCCACTGGGCGCCAATCCGCCCTTCGGGTAGTGTACTTGTCTAGGAAGAAAGAATATTCTTTCTTCCTGTTTACGCGTAGTACAGGAGCGTGGAGGTGTCGGTGTGGCCTACCCAATCTCGCCAATAAGGGAGAGCAAGTGTTGCGTTGACTGATAAAGCGCTTCGTGCCAAAGATACCTCCACCTCCTTTCTTCGATCCGAACAAGCCCAACGGCGGCTTGAACGGATCCGGCCCCGAACGCCAACGCGCGTTCGGGGCCTTTATTTTGTTCAACACTCGGTGTTGAACAAATACCTTTTCGAGCCTGAGCGTCAGAGCCGAAGGCCTGAGTGAGTCGGCGAGTCTAAAGGTTGCTTTGGCAGATATCAAACCGTAAGCTACGCGGTAGTTTACTTATCTACTCCGGTTTTAGAGAATGCCTTCGCAATCGGATCCATATCGCCGTCCAGGATTTTATCTATGCGTCCCCAGCTTTTTTTTATGCGGTGGTCGGTGACGCGGTCCTGGGGGAAATTATAGGTTCTTATTTTTTCGGATCTATCGGCCGAGCCGATCTGGGTTCGGCGTTCACTTTGCATTTTCTGGCTGGCTTGATTTTCCATATTTTCCAAAATCTTGCTTCTTAAAATAGACATAGCCGATTGCTTGTTGGCTTCCTGCCCGCGTTCGGTTTGGGCCGTAACCACCGTGCCGGTGGGCAGATGGATGATTCTGACGGCTGTTTCGCGCTTGTTAACGTTCTGTCCGCCCGGGCCGGAAGATCGGAAAAATTCTATTCTTAAATCGCCGGGGTTTATAGCCACGTCTTTTTCGGTGGCTTTTTTAAGCACAGCCACCGACACGGTGGAGGTGTGCACCCGGCCGCTTTTTTCGGTTTTAGGCACGCGCTGGACGCGGTGGACCCCGCCTTCGTGTTGGTAAACCGCGTAGGCGTTAGCGCCGGAAATTTCAAACGAGATTTCTTTTAAGCCGCCGAGGCCGGTAGAGGAGTAATCCAAAACCGTTACGCCCAGGCCGCTTTTAAGGGCATAGTTTTTATACATTTTGAAAAGCTCGCCGGCAAAAAGAGCGGCCTCATCGCCGCCCGCGCCCGGCCGGATTTCTATTATTACAGCTGAACGGTCATTCATAGGGTACCGGTGTTATATGCGAATGGCGAATTTTTACGAATATTACGAATCAGATTTCCAATTCGTAATATTGGATTTAATTCGTTATTCGCATACTTATTTCTTGTTCGTTTTCCTTACCTTCTTGGCTGAAGTCACTGAAACCTTTTTAGCCATACGGGCTTTGAATTTTTCCACGCGGCCGGCGGTGTCAATCATTTTTTCTTTGCCGGTATAGAAAGGATGGCAGGCATGGCAAATTTCAACCTCAAAACTTTCTTTGGTTGAGCCCACGGTAAAACTGTTGCCGCAAACACAGCGGACTTTGGCGTCGGGATAATATTTAGGATGGATGTTGGTTTTCATAATAGGGTTTAGTATATCAATTTAGTTTTATTTTGACAATCAAGATAGGTTTTGTTAGTGTATATGCGAATAACGAATCTTTACGAA
>JACQLN010000018.1 GCA_016204035.1 Parcubacteria group bacterium
AACAAACAAGCGGCGTCTTTTAATACCGAACTCCAACGTTTAACCGGTCAACGAGATATGAGTTTAGAACTGCGGCTTAATAACTTAAACAGTATCCTGGAAGTTTTTAAGAATATTTTAGACGATCACCGTTATTGGTCTTTGGTTTTTAAGACTCTGGAAGAAAAAACCTTAAATACGGTTACCTTTAAGAGTTTTGACGGCGATGACGCCGATTCGGTTTTTCTGCTAACAGGCCGCGCGCCCAGTTACGGGGTTTTAGCCCAGCAGATAAAGATTTTTGAAGACACGCCCCAAATTGTTTCGGTTAAGGCCTCTAACATCGGTTTAGCTGAAGACGGCCGGGTTGATTTTACTTTAGCCGTGAATTTTTCCAAAGATCTTATTAAAAAGAAATAATGTCAAGCAAAATTATTATTAATACGCTGGTGGCGGCCGGCTTGGCGCTGATGGTGTGGTTGGTGACGATTCCGGTTTGGACGGAGATTTCGGAACTAAGAAAAGAAGTGTCTTTGAAGAAAAAATCAATAGAATTGGAGCGCCAGGTTATAGAAAAACTTAATGCTATTAATCAGGTTTTGGATTCCCAAAAAAGCAATGTGGAACGGCTGGAACAAGCCATTCCTTCTTCTGAATTTAAGCCGGAGATGATCAGTATTATGGAAAATTTGGCCAGCCAAAATGGTTTGAATTTATCAAAAGTTGATGTTAAATCGGCCCTAGATGACACCAGCGCCCGGACACCCGGTTCGCGGCCGGTTATTTCTTCGGGCAAAGAAATGACGAAAACTTTAACAGTGGACGTCAATTCTTCCGGAAATTATAACTCTTTTAAGAGTTGGTTGGGAGCGGTGGAAAAAAGTTTGCGCTTAATGGATGTTACCAAAATTTCTTTTGATGTAACCCAAAGCAAAACAGCCGAGGGCGAAATAATTCCCGGTGTGGATCCGATCATTGATTATAGTGTTAGTATGAAAACATATGTCCTTAAGAAATAAAAATGTTAAATTTCTAATTTCCAATGACAAACCAATGTCTAAGGTCTAATGACAAAAAATAATTTTTGGTATTTGGATTTTGACATTAGACATTAATTAGAAATTAGAACTTAGTCATTTGTCATTAATAAAGCATGGCTGTCGTAGTCACAAAAGACATAAAGCGTAAAAGGTTATTTCTAGCGGTGTTCGTGGTTTTGGTTTTAACCAGCGCCATCATTATTTATTTAGGCATTTTTAAGGAAAGTTCGCAGCCGAATATTGTGTTGCCGTCGGAAAATTTAGTTAATAGCAACCAGGTTTCCGATTTGAAAATAAAAATTTTGGAGGATGACCGTTTTAGAAATCTTTTACCTCCGCCGGGCGTGCCGTTAAAGACCGAGACTACCGGCAAGAGCAATCCCTTCTCGGATTAGGTAATTAGCTTCCTAGCTTCCTAGCTTTTTAGGTCTAAATCCTAATAAGCTAGTAAGCTAGGAAGCTAGTAAGCTGGTTTGATTGATAAATTACTCGCCTATTTAATAGACAACGGTTTTTTGAAAGAGGACCAGATCAAAAATCTGCCGCCTCAAGTTTTAGCTGATGTTATTCAGCTGGAATCAGAATTGGTGAAGCTTAACCTGGTGAAACCGCTGGATATCTTAAAAGCCAAAAGCGCTGTGTTAGGCGTGCCTTACCTTAATCTGGCCAATAAAAATATACCGGCCGAGGTGCTGCACCAGATTCCGGAAGACGCGGTTTTGCACTATAAAATTCTGCCGGTCCAAAAAAACGGCAACGAACTTACTATTGGCATGGTTAACCCGGAAGATGTCGAAGCCAGCGAGGCGCTTAAATTTATCGCCATCAAAAACAATTTTATTCCCAAAGTCCACGTTATATCGGACTCCGACTTTGACGCTATTTCCAAACAGTATAGGAATTTAGGCCGTGAAGTTACCAGCGCTCTGGAAGAACTGGAAGAAGAGCTTGTTTCGGGGGGGCGGTCGGGAGCCGGCGCGAACCTTGAAAAAGTGGAACAAATAACCGCCGAAGCGCCGATCACCAAAGTGGTGGCGGTTATTTTGCGTCATGCCGTGGAAGGCAAGGCCTCCGATATCCACATTGAACCGTTAGGGAATGAGACTAGGGTCAGATTCCGGCTGGACGGCACCCTTCACTCTTCAATAGTTTTGCCCCAGGAAGTGCATAACGCCATTATCAGCCGCATTAAAGTTCTTTCTAATCTTAAAATAGATGAAACGCGCGTGCCGCAGGATGGCCGGTTCCACACCAAGATCGGTTCCAGCAAAATTGATTTTAGAGTTTCAACTTTACCCACTGCTTTCGGCGAAAAAATCGCTTTAAGAATTTTGGATCCCACGGTGGGCGTGGGCACTTTCGCCGATTTGGGCTTGATAGGGCGCAATATGGAAATTTATGAAAAATCCATAAAAAATCCCTACGGCATAGTGCTCATAACCGGTCCCACCGGCTCGGGCAAATCCACCACGCTCTACACCACGCTCAATTTTTTAAACAAAGAGGGTGTGAACATAATTACTTTAGAAGATCCGGTGGAATATTACATTCCGGGCGTCAACCAATCCCAGATACACCCGGAAATCGGTTTTACCTTTGCTTCGGGATTGCGCAGTATTTTGCGCCAAGATCCGAATATTATAATGGTGGGTGAAATCAGAGACAAAGAGACAGCCGGTTTAGCCACTCACGCCGCGCTAACCGGACATTTGGTTTTTTCCACTTTGCATACCAACGATTCTCTGGGCATCATTCCGCGCTTGGTGGATATGGAGATAGATCCCTTTTTAATACCTTCCACTCTGGTGGCAGGCATGGCCCAACGGCTGATCAAGAAAATGTGTAAGGAATGTTCCAAACCAATACCCTTGCCCGAAAAATTTTCAAAGATAATCAACGATACGCTTAAAGATATGCCGGAGGTAGAACATCAAAAATATGGCCTTAAAAAACCCTGGCATCTTTTTGAGGCGCCGGGTTGCGCCGCTTGCGGTTTTAAGGGTACCAAAGGCCGGGTCGGCATTTTCGAGATATTTGAGGTAACGCCCAGTTTGGAAAAAATAATTCTGGGTTCCGCCATATCCGAAACGGCTATTGCCGAGGAAGCCAGGCGGCAGGGGATGATTACCATGAAGCAGGATGGTATAATAAAAGCGTTAACGGGTTTGGTATCAATAGAAGAAGTTTTAAGAGTGGTGGAGGAATAAGGGCTTGGCCCAAGAAACGGAACGAAGTGAACGTTTCTTGGCGGCCAAACCTTATCCTGAGCAGTGGCGAAGGATTACCCTTCGCTGCGCTCAGGGTGCTCAATTTTAATAACTAATCGCTTCGCTCTTAAATAAAATTGGCATGGCTCATAAAATATTATTAGTGGAAGACGATCCTTTCTTGCTGGATATGTACTCCACAAAATTCAAAGAAGTCGGTTTTGATGTTTCCATAGCGCAAGACGGCGAGATGGGTTTGTCTAAAGCCAAAGAACTTATGCCCGACCTGATTCTCCTGGATATTGTTTTACCCAAAAAAGACGGTTTTGAAGTTTTGAAAACTCTAAAATCCGACGCCGGGACGGCTAAAATTCCAGTGGTTTTGCTAACCAATCTTGGTTTAGACAGCGATGTTAAGCGCGGTTTGGAATTGGGGGCGCAAAGCTATATTATCAAGGCGCATTTCACGCCCACGGAGGTGGTGGCTAAGGTTAAGGAGATATTAAAGTAGCGACACCAATACGCGAATACACCCGAATGACGCGAATAAAGTCCATTCGTAAATTCGCGTGTTATTCGTAATTAGTGTCGCTTTTTATGGAAAATTATCAACGGGAAATAGAAGATCTTTTATTGCTGGCCGCCGAACAAGGGGCTTCCGATTTGCATATCGCTCCGGGGCGCTATCCCACTTTGCGCATAGACGGCGAATTGGTTCAGCTAACGCAACGAGCCATGATCACGCCTGAATCATCGGCGGGTTTATGTTTGGCCTTGATGGACGAAGAAAAACAGGAACGTTTCAAAAAAAACAAAGAAATAGATTTCGCCTTCGGTTTTAAGGATAAGGTTCGTTTTAGGACCAATGTCTATGTTCAGCGCGGTTATTTTTCGGCGGCTTTACGCTTAATTTCCCATAAAATCAGGACTTTGGAAGAATTGGGCTTGCCCAAAGTGCTACGCGATTTCACGCGGCCCAGCCAGGGGTTTGTTATAGTTTCCGGGCCAACCGGTCATGGCAAATCCACAACTTTGGCGGCTTTAATTGATGAAATAAACCATAAGCGCGGCGACCATATCATTACTATAGAAGATCCGATAGAGTATCTGTTTGCGCCCGACAAAGCTATGATAGAGCAACGCGAGGTGGGTTCGGATACTTTAAGTTTCCGCAAAGCTTTGCGATCGGTTTTTAGACAGGATGCCGATGTGGTGATGCTGGGCGAGATGCGCGATTTGGAAACCATATCTACCGCCGTGACCGCGGCCGAAACCGGGCATTTGATTTTTGCCACCTTGCACACCAACTCCGCTTCCCAAACCATAGACCGGATTATAGACAGCTTTCCCCCAGAACAGCAGTCTCAAATACGTCTTCAGCTGGCCGGCGCCCTTTTAGGCGTGGTTTCCCAACGTTTGGTGCCTCGAGTGGATGGCGGCTTGGTGGCGGCGGTGGAAGTGCTTATCGCCAACTATGCCGTTCGCAATCTTATTCGGGAAAACAAATTGCACCAACTGGATCTGGTTATAGAAACCAGCACCGACAAAGGTATGATATCCTTAAACAAGTCGCTTTCGGAATTGGTGCGTCAGGGGCAGATCTCGCTGGAAA
Source organism: Parcubacteria group bacterium (assembly GCA_016204035.1). GTDB lineage: Bacteria > Patescibacteriota > Minisyncoccia > JACQLN01 > JACQLN01 > JACQLN01. Next base: position 4,839 of record JACQLN010000018.1, read on the forward strand.
ACGCCGAGATATATTCTTTGAATCCATCAGAACTAACAAGTATGTTATCGCATTAACTTTACGAAATACGAATTGTACGAATTTACGAATAAATGATAATGGATAAGATAAAACTAAACAGGGAAGATCTTGTTTATCCCGAATTGAGTTATAAAATAGTAGGTATTCTGTTCGACGTTTATAATAGTGTTGGTTATGGGCAAGATGAAAGAACTTATCAACGAGCCGTAGCGACAGCATTAAATGATGTTGGTTTAAAGTTTAAGGAGCAAGTTTATTTTCCTTTAAGTTATAGCGGTAAGAAGATTGGTAGTGGCTATCTAGATTTCTTGGTAGAAGATAAAATTGTCTTGGAGATCAAAAAAGGCGATCGTTTTGTTAAATCTCACATAGACCAAGTTTATCGTTATTTGACTGGCAATAATTTAAGGTTAGGGTTGCTTGCTTATTTCGCCCCGCGCAATGTGCATTTTAAGAGAATTCTTAATATTTGATTCGTATATTCGTAATGATTAGTATTTCGTAAAGTTATGAAGTTCAACTATCAAGCCCGCACCGCTGGCGGAGTGGTGCAAACTGGGACGGTGGAAGCGCCCACTAAAGATACGGCCATAGAAACCTTGCACCGTTACGGTTTGATAATTTTGGAAATAGCCGAAGAAAAAAAAGGTTTCGGCTTAAGTCTGGGCAGCGAATTGCCTTTTTTTAATAAAGTAAAAAGCCAGGATATTGTTGTTTTTTCCCGCCAACTGGCTGTTCTTTTTGACGCCCAAGTGCCTTTGGTTCAAGCCCTTAGAACTTTAGCCGAACAATCCCCGCCCACACTAAAAAAAATAGTGGTGGAAATAGCCGGCGATGTGGATTCCGGCACGGCTTTATCTCAATCCTTGGAAAAGTTCAGCAAGGTTTTTTCTTTTTTTTATGTTTCGGTGGTGCGGGCCGGCGAGGCCTCGGGCCGGTTGCAGGAGGTCTTAAACTATTTAGCCGATCACGAAGAACGTTCTTACGACTTAAATAAAAAAGTTAAAGGCGCCTTAACCTACCCGATTTTCATAATTTCATCTTTAGTGGCGGTAGGCGCGGCCATGATGATTTTCGTGGTGCCTCAACTGACCAGTGTTTTAGAGGAATCCGGCCAGGAACTGCCGGTGTTAACCAAATTGATTATAGCTTTAAGCGATTTTTTGAGGGGTTATTGGTGGTTGGGTATTTTAATTATCATTGGTATTGTTGTGGGTATAATGTATGCCCTTAAAACCCCGGCCGGCCGGGATTACTGGGATAAAATAAAACTCAAACTGCCTATTTTTGGAAACATATTCAAGAAAATATATCTGGCGCGTTTTTCCGAAAATTTAAGCACGCTTATAAAAGGCGGCATTCCTATAATCCAATCGCTAACCATAACCGCCGATGTGGTGGGCAACGCCGTGTATAAAGCCATAATCTTAAAAGCGCGCGAGGAGGTTAGGCGGGGCAGCACCATCAACTCGGTTTTTGCCTCTAGCGCCAGTGTGCCGCCGATGGTGGCGCAAATGATTATGATCGGTGAGCAAACCGGCCGTTTAGACGTTCTTTTGAATAAAGTGGCGGTTTTTTTTAAGAAGGATGTGGATAACATAATGGAAAATTTGACCTCGTTAATACAGCCGGTTTTAATACTTATCCTGGGCGGAGCGGCCGGGGTGTTAGTTGCGGCCATTTTGCTTCCGATATATAATCTAAGTAGCGGGTTATAGCGATACTCAAGGTCGCTGGTCGGTTTTTCAAGTTTCAAATTTTAAGTTTCAATTTATTATAATTAAAATTATTTAAATAAAATGCATAAATCAATCAAATTGAGTAAAAGTTTCGGTTTCACTTTAGTGGAACTGCTGGTGGTTATCGCCATCATTGGTATTTTAGCTTCGGTGGTGTTGGTGTCGTTAAACAGCGCGCGTTCCAAGGCCCGCGACGCCCGGCGTTTGGCCGACCTGCATCAAATGGCTTTAGCTTTGGAAAACTATTATGACGCCAACCAAAATTATCCCGCCGTCTCGTCTTCTTTAGTTACCACTTACATGGCCGCGTTGCCCAAAGATCCCACGGCCGCGACTATCTATCCTTACGCGGCTTTGGGTTCGGGAACAACTTGCAGCAGCTATCATTTGGGAGCCAATTTGGAAAACACCCACACGGCCTTAGACAGCGATGCTGACGCCACGGCCGGAACGATCTGTACTGGCAGCGTCGCCGATTGGTCGGGTGTTGATACCACCAATTGCGCCGGAGGCACGGGCAAATGCTACGACATCAAACCCTAATTTTAGTTGGCAGTTTTAAGTTTCTGGTTTAACCAGCGACTATAACTTTTTAACTAAGACTATGAACCAAAAACTAAAAACTAGTGCGGGGTTTACGCTGGTGGAATTGTTGGTGGTCATTACCATCATTGGTATTTTGGCTTCTATAGCTTTGGTTTCCTTAAACTCGGCCCGGGTTAAAGCCCGTGACGCCCGGCGCCTGGCCGATGTCAGGCAAATAGCTTTGGCGCTGGAATTTTGTTACAACGAAATCGGAACTTATATTCCCGCTTCTACCTTTCCTTCGGCCGGCCAAGCGCTGGCTTGCGGGGGCACCACCTACATTACGGCCATGCCGGGCAACCCCGGCGGCGGCAATTACGAGTATGGCGTCAACAACGATTCTAATCCACAAAAATATGTTTTAGGCACGTTGTTGGAAGCCAACAATTCGGCTTTGCTGACCGATACCGACGGCACGGTCTACGGCGTTGATTGCAACGATTTTGTTTATTGCATCGCCCCGTAATTTACCTGACTCGGATGATTTTCTTAACGGCTCAACGGGATTTCCCGTTGAGCCGTTCGTGTTATCAAAAACCGTATAGGAGTGTCAAACATTGAATGTTTGACAGAGGTATATAAACCTATATAAGCCGGTAAACCTGTGCAATATCTGATATTGCACAGGTTACATTGTTAACAATAAAAAAGAGGGCTGCCTGACGGCAGCCCCTCGGGTGTTTTCGCTGGAGAGTTTTTGTTTTGCTTTATCTTCGAACGTAGAGCCGCGTTGTGGCAACGTGATAGCCAGCGTTGAGGGCCTCATGCTCTCGATTGAGGTCGCCGGCCGTTTCAGGACTTTCCACAATCTCAAATGCAACCACTTCTGTCAAATGTTCCGTCGGAATCTGCGCCAGCACTTCGGCAATCGACGGCTTGAAGAAGCCGTAATAGCCGTAAGTGTGGTAAGTTCTGATATCACAGAGCCGCTTGAGGCCCGTCGCCTTGTCTGTCGGCTTGGGGTCCCACGTGTAGGCGATGCCGAACAGGTCCACCGGCTTGATGTGGAAAAGATGACCTTCCGACGACTCAAATAGACCATTCGCGCCACGAGCGAATCGCACGACCGGCTTGATCCGCTTGGCGAGTTCCTTGATACGCTTCTTCGGAATTTTCGGAATCCATCTTTTCTTTTTGACTCTGGTCATTTGCGGCATATTCCACCTCTTTCTTGGGTAGTGTACGTTAATGTACTTTTTTAAGCGTAACATCTTGCCTTGATGATTGTCAATAGGCGGGATGATATGCTATAATATACCCAATGAACAGCGTCCTCGTTTTTGTTTTAGGCCTCGCTGGCGGGAGTTTTATAAACGCCCTGGAATGGCGGCTTTATAGGGGTAAAAAAACCGTCTGGGATAGATCGCAATGCATCCGGTGCGGCCATAAATTGGGTGTTTGGGATTTGATTCCGGTGGCCAGTTTTTTGGCTTTGGGCGGCCGGTGCCGCTATTGCCGCAAAAAAATCAGCTGGCAGTATCCGGCGGTGGAATTGGCTTCGGGTCTCGGCCTTTATTATCTAGCGCTCAATTTCCCACCCGATCTTTTTATCTGGCTCGCCGGAATTTTTTTAATCACGGTTTTTATTTTCGTTTACGATCTAAAATATCTTTTGATTCCCCACGGCGCGGTTTTTTTGGGCACGGTTTGGGCGCTGGCGGGCTTACGGTATTTTGACGGCGATTTTTTAACCTCGGTATTATCGGCCGCGTTGATGTTCAGTTTTTTCTTTCTGCCTTATTATTTATCCAAGGGAAAGTGGATGGGCGGCGGCGATTCCAAGCTGGGTTTGTTTTTGGGCTTGTGGCTGGGCTGGCCGCTGGTGTTGGAGGGGCTTTTAATGGCTTACGTTTTAGGCACGGTCATCGGCCTCGCGCTTATTTTTTTTAAGCGGGCCACGCTTAAAAGCAAAATGCCTTTTGGCCCTTTTTTGATCATCGGCGCCTGGGTGGCCTATATGTGGGGGGAAACGATTCTGGTGTGGTATGAGAACATATTATTAATGTGATCCGAACTTCATTATAATAAAATATCCAATGTCTAAATCCAAATGTCTAATGATTAAATTAAGTTGGGCATTTAGGCTTTGACATTAGGCATTGATTAGATATTTGAGCTTAGTCATTTGTCATTTTTTATGAATGCGGATTATAAAACAGAAGGATTTACCCTAGTGGAGATGATGGTCATCATCAGCATTATTGGTTTTATGTCGGTTACGCTGCTTTCCAACCAGAATAAATCTTCCGACCGGCGAAAGCTGGTATTGGAAACCCGCCGTTTGTCGCAAGATTTCAGAAAAGTCCAGAATTTCGCTATGTCTTCCACCGCCTACGATTGTTCCGGCAGTGCAAAAGCGGTTCCTTTTGGTATAATTTTAGATACGGATGTTACGGATCGCTATTTGATCGTGGCTGATTGCAATAAGGATAAAATTTACGATGCCGGCAGTGATCCGATTATTAGCACAGTTGTTTTTAATTCCGTTATGTTGGATTTACTTAACCCGAAAAATGGCAGCAATGGTTTAGAGGTATTTTTTGTGCCGCCTTTACCCTCAACGGCCATCAACATCAATGAAACGAACGCTACCATCAGACTAAAAAGTTTAAGAAACAATTCTCTAAAGTTAATTATTACTATCAAATCCAATGGTGTTATCAACGCGCAACAATGATGAATAAACGCGACACCAATACACGAATGCACACGAATGACACGAATAAAAATTCGTGTGGGCGCGTTCGTGTGGCCGAAGTCCGAAGGACGGAGGCGCGCTATTCGCGCGCTGGTTTCACTTTGATTGAAGCTATTGTGGCTATTGGCGTTATTTCGGTTGGTTTTGTGGGTTCGCTGGTGTTGCTTTCCAAAAGTTCCGCGCAGGCCAGTTTGCTTAAAAATCGGGTGGCGGTTTCACATTTAGCGGCCGAAGGCATAGAGGTTGTCAGAAACATCAGGGACACCAACTGGCTTAAGGGTTTTGACTGGCGGACGGGCCTGGCTGACACCGCTTCGGGCATTGTGGACTACGATAGCGCCGCGGTGGACGCTTCAGACACCAGCGATGGTAGAAAATGTTTAAATTGGAGCGGCAGTTTCTACAAGCATGCCGTGGCCGCGGATAGTTACGCTTGCAATACCACTTTTAAGCGCCATATTGAACTGGCCACCAAATCAGAAACTATTTCGGACCAGAATGTGAATTATCTTGAGGTTAAAAGCATAGTGGAGTGGCGCGAGAAAACGCGCGCGCAAACCGTAACCGTGGTGGATCATTTATATGATTGGAAATAAGCACACAAATAGCGCTCGCTCCGCCGACCGCCGCGTCGGCGTCGCGAAACACGAAAGCGCCCACACAAATAATAAACGCGACACCAATACGCTAATTCGCACGAATGACACGAATAAAAATTCAAGTGCCGGTTTTACGTTAGTTGAACTTATTGTGGCTGTGGCGATTTTTGCCGCGGTGATCACGATTGCCAGTTCCATTTTTGTTTCCAGCATCGGTTCGCAAAGAGAAAACATCAACCAGCAGGAAGTTTTGGACAATGCCCGTTTTGTTTTGGAAATCATGGGCCGGGCCATCAGGCAAAGCACAGTGTTGACTTGTCCCGATCAGGCCTCGTGCACCTCTAATTCAATTTCGCTTAACCATCCGGTCAAAGGCGCGGTTACGTATCAATTGACGAACGGCCGAATATCGGAAAATGGATCAACTTTAATTTCCGGCGGGGTTTTGGCGACGCGTTTGGATTTTATTATTTTAGGCAATGGGCTTTCGGATAACACCCAGCCGCGAGTGGTGGTGGTTATGTCGCTTAAAAATTTTAACCCGAGAGCGGACACTCAAAACTTTATTGATCTTCAAACCACAATAACCCCGCGTAATTTACAGATTCAATAAAATTATGAACTCACACGGCATAGCCCTATTGATAACCATGATTCTTTTAGGCACAATGATTGCCACAGCTTTGAGCGTGGCGGTTTTAGTGATGGGCGAGACCGGCATTACCCGATTGGTGGATGATTCCGTTTTGGCTTTGTTCGCGGCCGACGCGGGCGCCGAAAAAATGTTTTATGTTTGTTCCGGCAAAATCCCTTATCCGTCGCCGGCCAATTTTACGGTGAACAATCTGGGCAACGGAGCGCGTTATGAGGTGCATATAGACGATGATGGTGATATACCTTGGACTGATTCCTGCAACGATACACGGGTGGTAAGCACAGGGAGCTATAACACCGCCCAGCGGTCGTTTGAGGTCAGCTACTGATAGGGCCTATAGGTCCTATCGGACTTATAAGTCCTATGGAAAAAAGAGAAGTAAAAGAAAGAATAGCCAAACTAAAAACGGAGATCAACCATCACCGCTATCTTTACCATGTTTTAGACAAACCCGAGATTTCGGATTCGGCTTGGGACAGCTTAAAACACGAACTGGCTGAATTGGAAGGCAAGTTTTCGGAATTTATCACTCCCGATTCGCCCACCCAAAGAGTCGGCGGCCAGCCCCTGCCGTCTTTTAATAAAGTCGGGCATAAGGTTCCCATGCTTTCTTTAGAGGATGTTTTTAACGCCGAAGAATTTGAAGACTGGCTGGCCAGAATTTCTAAAATCGCGCCCCAAAATAAATTATCTTTTTTTGGCGAGCTTAAAATAGACGGTTTTGCCGTGTCCTTGGTTTACCAAAAAGGGGTTTTATCAACCGGCTCCACGCGCGGCGACGGGCGAGTGGGCGAAGACGTAACCGAAAACTTAAAAACCATAGAGGCCATACCCTTAAGTTTGCGCCAGCCCCAAACATCGGAGATTAAGAGTATAGGTTTGGATCCGGCTAAAGTTGGCAAGATCGTGGATTTAGGCGAATTGGAAGTGCGCGGCGAAGTGTTTATGACCAAAGCGGCTTTTGAAAAAATAAATCAAGAACAAAAAAGAATGGGTTTGGCCGAATATGCCAACCCCAGAAACACCGCGGCTGGCAGCATTCGCCAACTAGATCCCGCGGTGGCGGCCAAGAGAAATTTAAGTTTTTTGGCCTACGACCTGGTTACCGATTTGGGGCAAACCGACCATGCGCAGGAACATTTGGTTTTAGGGTGGCTTGGATTCAAAACAGATAAATACGCCCAAGAATTAAAAGATAAAAAATCGGTTTCCGATTTTTGGGATAAGATTAAAGAAAAAAGAAATAAACTGGCCTGGGAAATAGACGGTCTGGTGATATCGGTCAACAAAAACAAAATTTATACCCAATTGGGCGTGGCGGGCAAAGCGCCTCGGGGGGCGGTGGCTTTTAAGTTTCCCGGGCAGGAATCAACCACTTGCGTCAAAGACATTATTATTCAGGTCGGGCGCACCGGCGTGTTAACGCCGGTGGCGGCGCTGGAGCCGGTGGACATTGGCGGCGCCACGGTTACCCGAGCGACGCTTCATAACGAGGACGAAATTAAAAGATTGGATGTTAGAGCGGGCGATACGGTCATAGTCCAAAGGGCGGGCGATGTTATTCCGGATGTGGTTAAAGTTTTAATAAACCTTCGGCCGAAAAATTCCAGATTGTTCGTTTTTCCCAAAAACTGTCCGGTTTGCGGCGGCGAAGTTAAACGGTCGGCGGGCGAGGCGGCTTATAAATGCATAAACAAAAAATGCCCGGCCCGGCATCGCGAAGGATTGTACCATTTTGTTTCCAAGAAGGGTTTTAATATTGTCGGTTTGGGTTCCGAAATCGTGGATAAACTGGTTGATAACGGTTTAGTAAAAAATCCCGCCGATTTTTTTAAGCTAGAACCAAAAAATCTTTTAGAACTGGAGGGCTTTGCCGAAATTTCAGCCAATAAACTGGTGGAGTCCGTTAAAAAATCAAAAAAAGTATCGTTAGCCAGGTTCATCTACGCTTTAGGCATTATCCATATAGGCGAAGAAACGGCCAATTTACTGGCTATGTATTTTGGCAATCTGAAGGGTTTAATGTCGGCCGGCGAAGACGAATTGCAAAAAGTGCCCGGCATTGGGGATAAAGCGGCCCAAAGCATTAAAATATGGTTTGAAAATAAAGATAATAAGCGCTTGATTGCCGAATTGCTAAGTTGCCAAATTATTATTCAGTCGCCGCCTAAAATTTCTAAAAAACTGGCCGGAAAAACTTTTGTATTGACCGGCACCTTGGAAAGTTTGTCGCGGGACGATGCTAAAGAAAAAATCCGTCTTATGGGCGGCGATGTTTCCAGTTCGGTTTCCAAGGAAACCGACTACGTGGTGGCCGGCGAAAATCCGGGCTCCAAACTTGGTAAAGCCCAATCTTTGGGCGTTAAAATAATTTCTGAAAAAGAGTTTTTAAGAATGGCGGAATAATTGACGGCGGGCATTTGATTTGATATATTGATTAACATTAATCAATATTAGTTAATATGGTAAACATAGTACCTATAACCCAAGCTCGAATCAACTTGGGGAGCATTGTAAAACGTGTCCGATTGGACAAGGAGTATTTTGTTTTAGAAAAAGACGGCTATCCTGTGGCCGGGCTTATAGATATAGACGAATTTGAGGATTTTTTAGAAAGCCGCAATTCCACAATTAAAAAACAAATAACTAAATCTTATAAGGAATATAAGGCGGGTAAAATAAGGCCAGCGGGTTTTTTAATTAAAAAATTAAAGAAAAAATAAAAATCGGTGGCTTTTAAGGTTTACACCACTCCGACTTTTGATCGTGAATTTAAAAAAACGGCGAGCAAAGATAATTTATTGCTCGCCGTTTTTGAAAAGATCATTGCTGTTTTATCGTCCGATCCGTTTAATTTGCGCCGGGAACATAATATAAAAAAACTTACAGATGTTGAGGCCGGACAATGGCGTATTCGTTTTAGAGATTATCGAATTAGATATGATGTTGTAGGTTCTAAGGTGGTGTTGCATTATATTAGAAATAGAAAAGATGCTTACAAATAAAATTATATTATATTGTCAAGTTCAGGCAAATATTAAAACCTGTTATCATAAGTTCATATGATTAGTGGTGAAGAAGTTAAAAAAATCGCGCAACTGGCCAGAATAGAAATTTCAGAAGATCAGGTAAAGAAATATCAAACCGAGCTTTCGGCGATTTTGGATTTTGTCGGTGCTTTATCAAGCGCGGATACCGCCAAGGCGTCGCAGATCAGGCAGATAACGGGTTTGGAAAATGTATTCAGAAAAGACGAAGATCGTGGTCAAATATACCAAGGTCAGACCTTGGTAGAGCAGGCGCCGGAGCATAAAGAGGGGTATGTGGTTGTGCCGGAAGTGATAAAAGGGAAATAAATTTTCAAGTTTCAACGCTCAATTATCAATGAATGATCAAGCGTTTGATTTTCAAGTATTTGATCATTGAATCCTTGAAA
>JACQLN010000035.1 GCA_016204035.1 Parcubacteria group bacterium
GCTAAAACCAACGAGATCCACGAAAAGAAACTTTACGCGGGTTATGTAAATAAAAGGAACGAGATTGAAGAAAAGCTGGTTAAAATAACTCCAGAAGAACTGGCGGCTGGCCATCAAACCTATTCTTATTTGCGCGGCTTGAAAGAAGGCGAAACATTTGCCGCCAATGGTATGATTTTGCATCAGTTCTTTTTTAGCATCTTGGGCGGCGCCGGCGAGGCCTCGGACACTAAAATTTTAACAGCTATAGAAAAAGAGTGGGGCAGTTTTGATAATTTCAAAGCTATGTTCGCCGCCGCGGCCCTGGCGGCGCGGGGCTGGGCGATTTTGTGCTGGGATTTTTCCGATATGAAGTTGCATATTTATACCGCCGACGCCCAAAACCAGGGCGGGGTCTGGAACTGCGCCATTCTATTAAACGTGGATGTTTATGAACACGCTTATTTTATAGACTATGGTTCCGACCGCAAGGCCTATCTGGAAGCGTTTTTTAAGAATATCAATTGGCAAAAGGTGGATGAGCTTTATAATCAGGTAGCGACACCAATACGCTAATTCACCCGAATGACACGAATAAAATTAATTCGTAGATTCGCGTGTATTCGTAATTAGCGTCGCTGTTTCAATGAATATCAAGGTCAATCAACAACTTCCTAACTTTATTGGCGTCACATATGATGGCCAGCAGTTTGATCTGTCTAAATATATTGGCCAAAGCAATGTGGTGTTGTATTTTTATCCCAAAGACGACACGCCGGGCTGCACGGTGGAAGGCGTGGAGTTTTCTGAATTGAATAAGGAATTTAGAAAATTAAACACTTGGGTTTTTGGAATGAGTCGGGATGGTTTGGATTCGCACCAAAGATTCTGTCATAAAAATAACATCCATTTGCCTTTACTTTCCGATTCCGAAGGTAAGTACGGCCAGAAGCTGGGGCTATTAAAAGACACGGGGAATTTTGTGCGCGCCACGCTTTTGATTGGACGCGACGGCAAGGTCAAGCATATTTGGGAAGATGTGAAGGTCAACGGCCACGCCGCCGAGGTTTTAGGTAAAGTCAAAGAACTGGAACATCAGGCCCAAAAGAAAATATCTTTAGGCCGCGACATCGGCTCATCTCGCCGCGGTTATGCCAAACCTGGGGCTCGCGCCGCCCGAAAATCGCGGCGGGCATGATTATAACGTCGCGATCAACAGGACTGATAATTTCCACACTGTTTCCACCAGCGCCTTTGACTTAATGTTATTATTGGTTTAATAATTAGTTATATAGGCATAAAGTAGCTGTTCTTTTTAATTTAAGCTGGCAAGAAACAAAAAAGGAGGTGAATAGTGGCTGAAAAAAAGCTGGTGGCTATACTCGACGATGACATGGCCAACGCCAGAGGCATACAAGCTCTGCTGGAATTGGCCGATCTGGAAGGAGTGATATTTACCGATGTCGCTCGGTTTGTAAGAGTGGTGATAATGGCCGACGGGGCGCAACCCCTTAAGGATCGGCTCTACGGCGGGTGTATTTTGGACTACTGGCTTTTTTATCCCGATGGCAGGCCCCAGGGCATCAACGGCGAAGGAGTGGCGAAGTTGTTGCGTATAAAGCGCTCGGATTTGGTGGTGTGCTCGGTTACCTCCGACGCTCCGGAAGAACACTTTAAGGAGGTTGGCTTGGTGCAGGAACGTTTTCCTAAAGCCATCATCTTCGGCAATCCGCCGCGGGTTTTCCGCGCGTTTCTAAATTTTGTCGGGCGCATGGGCGGTTCACCCGACAAGATCACTGAAATCATAGAAACCCCCGCGGTCCAGCCGGTTGTTGTCTACGCAGCTTGAGGGGGTTTGTTTCTTTTCACGGGAACGCAAAAAAGCGTTCCCTTTCCTTATATATTTAAGGTTGCTTTAAGCTCAAAAAACTGCTAAAATTAAAAGATGGATGCGAAGGTTCTAAAGTTGAGTTTAGCCGCCATTTTCCTAATATCATTGGCTTCTTTAGGGGCCATTATTCTTTTTATAAACCCGTATAAAACCGGTTTTTTTAGCTTGGCGCTTTTTTCGGTTGTGTTAAGCATGATGCTATTCGGCTTATTTTCAGGGTTGGGTTTTTGGCTTCGCCGAAAATATGTTACCCCTAGAAATTTAGACAGGATTTTAGGCATGGTTTTACGCCAAGCCATGCTCATAGCGATTTTAACCGCAACGTATCTGTGGTTGAGCCATTTTAGATTGTTTAAGGTTTGGACTGCCCTTATTATTTTGTTTTTGATAATCAGTATGGAGTATTATTTTTTAGCGCGACACCAATATACTAATTCGCGCGAATGATACGAATTTTAATCCAATCAAATCAAGCACAGTGAATCAAAATATTGTCATAAAATCATCCGAAGCCGACGCGCTTAGAAAAACACTGGAGCAAAAAACCGACGCCGACAGCAACCGCATGAAACGGTTTTTAGCTATGCCCGATCTGTCGCGCGCGCCCGAAAGCCCCATAAACGAAATGGTGGAGCGTATTCTTAAAATTGCGGATTTTAAGGATTTTGACGTAATAGAAGTTCCGGAAATCGTGCCCGCAAAAATAAGTTTTGATCTGTTTGATTTTCCGACAGACCACCCGGCCCGTTCCCGATCGGACACATATTTTATAGACAACGATAATATTCTGCGCACTCATACCACGGTGATGTGGTATTACTATCTTAATGACAAAAATATCAAGGGAAAAATCGCCCGGCGGGAGGCGGTGGGCTGTTTTTCGTTCGGCAAAGTGTACCGCAAAGACGAAATTGACCGCAATCACATGAACGTTTTCCATCAGATGGACGGAGTCTATCTTATACCTAAAAATCAAAAAACAATTACCACGGTTGATTTGCAAAACGTGCTTATGAATATTGCTAAAGCCGTTTTCGGGCCGGATACCCAATACCGTTTTAACCCCGACACTTTTCCTTACACCGATCCCAGCCTGGAAATGGAAATAGAGCGTCAGGGAAAGTGGATTGAAGTTTTAGGCAGCGGCGTGGTTAAGGCCAGTGTGCTGGACAAATTAGGTGTGGATTCTAAGATATATAACGGCTGGGCTTTCGGTTTCGGTCTGGAACGGCTGGCTATTGTCAGTATGAATTTGCCCGACATTCGGTTGTTATGGTCTAACGACAGTCGCGTTAAAAATCAATTAAAGCTCGGCCAGGAATTTAAGGAGGTTTCTAAATTTCCACCAATAAGCCGAGATGTGTCGTTTGTGGTTGATAAGGATTTTGTGCCCAATAATTATTTTGATTTAATTAGGGATATCGGCGGCGATTTGGTTGAGGAAGTTAAGTTGCTGGATAAGTACGAAGACGCTAAAAAATTCGGCGCGGCTAAGGTAAGCTATACCTACCGCATCGTGTACCGTTCCCATGAACGGACGCTGACTACGGAGAAAATTGATCCGATACAGGATAAAATTTATAAAGAAACAGCTAAAC
>JACQLN010000001.1 GCA_016204035.1 Parcubacteria group bacterium
TCCCCCTTTCTTGGCTTTGGTAATAAGCGGAGCTATAACCCGAGCCAGCTCTTTAGCTTTGGCCTCGGTGGTTTTTATCCGGCCTTGGTCAATCAAAGCCACCGACAAACTTTTTAAGAGCGCTCGCCTGATCTTTTTTACCCGTCCGAATTTTCTGCCTTTTTTGCTTTGGTGTTTCATGATCTATTCAGTTTTTTTGGATTTTTTGGAAACCTTTTTGGGCGCCGCCGCTACTTCTTCGGGTTCTATTTCAATACTGCCTAAAATTTTAATATGTTCATCAAGAATATCCACGGCTTTCTTAAAAGCCGTCTCCGGCTTAATGGAACCATCGGTCTCTATTTCAAAAACCAGCTTGTTAAAATCGGTGCGGTCGCCCACGCGCATATTAACCACTACAAATTTAACCTTTCTAATAGGCGTGTAGATAGCGTCTAAAGCAATACTGCCAATGGCTATTTTTTCTTTTTTCCTGCGCTCCACCGGTTCATAACCCACGCCTAACGACACTTCGGCTTCTATTTCCAAACTCGCTTTTTTGTCGGTTAAAGTAGCCAGGTATAAATCGGGATTAACCACTTCTATTTGCCCGGCAGTTGTCTGGAAATCAGCCGCGGTCACTTTTTTTTCACCTTTAACTGAAAGTTTTATGACAACATTTTCTTCGGCGTACACCTTAAATCTAACCTGCTTTAAGTTAAGCAGAAGATGGATAACATCTTCCATAACATTGGGGATAGTGGAAAATTCATGATCCACTCCGGCAATTTTTACCGAGGTGATAGCCGCTCCGGGAATAGAAGAAAGCAATACCCGCCTAATAGCGTTGCCTAAAGTGGTGCCGTAACCCGGATAAAGGGAATCAATTTCTATGGTTGCCGAATTACCGTCGCGGTTTACCACCTTAGGTTGCTGGGGCAATGAAAACTTTTGCATATATGTTGCCTAATTTTATCTAAACTTTCGATCCCGACCCGGCGAGAGCAGAAATTTAGCAATAAAATCAGGTGTATTATTATATTATCTTGAATAATATTCCAAAACTTTTGAAACCTGCACCGGAATTCCTGAAAGAAAATCCTTGTCGGGCACGCCTAAAATCTTGGCCGATAATTTTTCTTTGTCCATTTCCAGCCAAACGGGCGGCTGGAATTTTTTCAAAATCGTCCTGGTGTTAACAAAAAGACTTCCTGATTTGCTGGATTCTTTAATATCAACTTGTTCACCCGATGAAACCGAATATGAAGGTGAATGCACTTTTTTACCATTAACCAATATATGGCCGTGGCTAACCAGCTGCCTGGCCGCGTTCCGGGTAGGCGCCCAACCTAAGCGGAAAATAACATTATCTAACCGGCGTTCTAACATTTCCATCATTATCTGTGGAGTCACACCTCTTTTTTTGGAAGCAAAATCAAAATATTTTCTAAATTGCTTTTCCCGAACGCCATAAATAAATTTGAGTTTTTGTTTTTCGGCTAACTGTTGGCCGAACTCGGATGGCCGCTTGCGACCGGCATTTTTGCCGTGCTGGCCGGGCGGATAGGGCTTGCGGATCAAGGCGCATTTAGCCGAATCGCAAACTTTATAGCCCAATCGTCTGCATTTTTTACAAGTTATTTGATACATGCCAATGTTGTTAAAATTTACAAGCCCAATGCGAAGTGAATTTTACCACAACATTGAGCACCCCGCCCTTTAGGCCGATTATCTGTGTTTTAACTGAATCTGTTTTTATTAAATTTGATTTCATTGTTTCTTTATCCATCTTGCTTAAAGGGCGGGGTAAGGTTTGACGGCTAAATTTTGTTCCCTTGGCTCCAAAATTTAGGTCAAGCCCTTAAACCCGGCGCGGTTTAGGCGATTTAGGCCCGTTATGAGGTATAGGCGTAATATCTTTAATGGATGTAATGTTAAGACCCTGGCCGACCAAAGCCCTGACGGCGGCTTCCCGTCCCGAACCAATACCTTTTACAAAAACCGTTACATTGCGCAAACCGACTTTTCTTATTTTTTCACCCAAAGTTTCTATTATTCTGTTAGCCGCATAAGGCGTGGCTTTGCGGGGGCCCTTAAAACCCAAACTGCCGGCCGAAGATTGGGCCAGTAAGTTACCGTTATCGTCCGTTAAACTGATAAGCGTATTGTTATAGCTGGCTTGAATATACACCCGGCCTTTTTCCACAATACCAACCTTGCGCCCGGTTGATGCCTGGTTTTTATCTTTTTCCGCGCCCGACGCTTCGGCCGCGCTTTCTTTTTCTATAATGCGTTTCTTGCCCATGCCAATTTTATTTATGAACGAAGTGAGTAATTATTAAAATTGAGCACACTGAGCGAAGCCGAGTTTAGCTCGGCGAAGCGAAGTGTAATCCTTCGCCACTGCTCAGGATAAGGTTTGGCCGCCAAGAAACGTTCACTTCGTTCCGTTTCTTGGGCCAAGCCCTTATGTCTTCTGCGCCGTCGGTTTTCGGCCCGAACCCATGGTCTTTCTGACATTGCCCCGCCGGGTACGGTTGTTAGTTTTGGTTTGTTGGCCCCTAACCGGCAAACCCCTCATATGCCTAACGCCCTGATAACTGCCAATATCTTTTTTTCTTTTAATATTCTGGGTAATCTCCCGTTTTAATTCGCCTTCTATCTTAAAATTCTTTTCAATGTATTCCTTAACTCTATTGGCTTCGTCCGAGGTTAAATCCTTGGCGCGCTTATTAGGATCTATCTTAGTAGCCACCAGAATTTTTTGCGATAAAGTCAGGCCTACGCCAAAAATATAAGTGAGAGCGATCTCAACTCTTTTGTTGTCTGGAATGTTTATGCCGGCTATTCTCATAATAATGCGATACTAATCCACAAATTCATGCGAATCGCGAATAAATCCATTCGTCACGTCTGACGCGATTCGTGTCATTCGCGCGCATTCGCATATTGGTGTCGCGTTATGCGCCTTGGCGCTGTTTATGTTTTAAGTTTGAACAAATAACATAAATCCGCCCTTTGCGCCGAACTATCTTGCACTTATTGCAATTTTTTTTGACTGATGGTTGAACCTTCATGCCAATTTTATTTACGAACGAAGTGAGTAATTATTAAAATTGAGCACACTGAGCGAAGCCGAGTTTAGCTCGGCGAAGCGAAGTGTAATCCTTCGCTACTGCTCAGGATAAGGTTTGGCAACCAAGAAACGTTCACTTCGTTCCGTTTCTTGGGCCAAGCCCTTACCTACCCCGATACACTATCCTGCCCCTTTTGTCATCGTAAGGTGAAAATTCCATCGTCACTTTATCGCCCGGCAAAATACGAATAAAATTAAGACGCATCTTGCCCGAAAGA
>JACQLN010000027.1 GCA_016204035.1 Parcubacteria group bacterium
AGTAACCGTGATCGGTGGAAAGCGCGCTCCCCGCCCGAATGTAATAACCCAAACCCAGTTCGTCGCGGATTCTTATAAACAAGCGCGAAGACATGCCGCCGCCCAAAATAGTGGCGAGTAATCCCAAAGCCCAACGCCGCGGATCAAAAATATCGTAGGCGCGCACGCCTAAAATCAAATGGCATTGGTCGGTGTCTTTGTAAGTAACTTTAATTTGCGGATTTGATTGAGATTCCGAACAGGCCGAAGGTTTTGAGGTTTCGCCTTCGCGCACGCCGCCGAAATACTTTTGGACTTTGGCCTTGGCGTCGTCCAAACCAATATGGCCCGCCACCACCACCGTCACGTTGGCCGACTTATAATATTTTTCCAAATAATCCAAAAAGTTTTGGCGAGTGAGCGATCTAATAACCTCCTTCCGGCCGGCAATATCCCAGCCGGCCGGCTGATCGCCGTATAGCAATTCTTCAAACAAATCGCCGATCTTGCGCATGGGCGTGTCTTCGTACATATCTATTTCGCCTATGATCACGCCGCGCTCTTTTTCTATTTCTTGGGCCGGGATGGTGGAGTTGATAAAAATATCGGAGACCACGTCAAAGGCCAAATCGGCGTGCCGGGCATCCACCTTAACCCAGTAACCCGTCAATTCCTTGTCGGTGAAAGCGTTGTAGGCCGCGCCGACGGCGTCCAGTTCGTGGGCGATGTCGGACTTGCCCGGCCGCTTGGCGGTGCCCTTAAAAAACATATGCTCCAAAAAATGCGAGATGCCGTTGATGTCTTTGGTTTCGTAGCGGGAACCGGTGCCCACCAAAACCAGAATGGTTAAAGTCTGGGTGCTGGCCATAGGCGCGTAAACCGCCCTTAAACCGTTGGGCCAAATTTCTTTGGTGAATGTGTGCATTTGTTTTTAAGATTTTAAGATTAAGATTAGATATTAAAAACAGGATAACAGTTTTTGTTTTATATTAAAACCCTGACAAATAAAATAAATTAAAAAGTCCCCCGATGTTACTCGGAGGACCGCCCCAGGCCCAAAGACCAAGCTGACCAAGAACCTACTTTACGAAACTCACCAGAGGACGAGCGGCGACAACGTCGTAGCGATAATCAGACCAATCGTCGTTGACGTTGGCGAGACCGCCGCTCACACGGTAGCCGCCGCCAAGCCGGTGGGAATCCTCGAAAACATTATGGAACCATTCCCACATATTGTGCTTGCCTCGGTTGGAGTCGTAGAGATTGCCGATGGCGTTAAACTCTATGACCCGTTCCAAACGGACTTGTTCCCGTTTGAAGCCGAGATGCTCGGCGATGGCGGGCAAGACGACACTGGTCCATTCATTGTGGGTGATGGAGAAACGGGAGCCGAGGGGTGTGTAGTTGTGCTTACCGACTTGCCCATCTTCCCGCAGTCGGGTGATGATGGGAGCCAAGGGGTCGTCGGTAAAGACCTGCGTGCCGTCGGTGTAATCTGTGCCGACGGTGAAATCGGCCAGATACCAGCCCCGGTAAAGTGTGGCGCTGTCGGAGGCAAGTTTGCCTGCCTTGATTTGCTGGTAGAACCAGGGGTTGGGTTTGATCCAATTCTTGAGCCGGCTGTCCTCGCCGATCTCCACACCGGGCAGAAAGACCGGCCGCAGGTTGAACAAGGCCCATTTGGCCAGGTTGGCTGGAGTGAATTCCGGCGGTAGAGGGTCAACTTCAACCACGTAGCCGAACTTCTTGGAGAGGAGTTTGGTGGTGCGAGAAACCAGATCTTTTGTGTTTGTGACAGT
Organism: Parcubacteria group bacterium; assembly: GCA_016204035.1. Classification (GTDB taxonomy): domain Bacteria; phylum Patescibacteriota; class Minisyncoccia; order JACQLN01; family JACQLN01; genus JACQLN01. The sequence goes on from JACQLN010000027.1 coordinate 1,779, forward strand.
TTTCACAACTTCAAACGGGTTGCGGTGCTCAATCACTATCTGTAGTTGATCCAACGTCAAACCCTTGCCGGGTTCGCATAAACCCCAGATAAGCTGGGCGTCAATTTCGCCCATAACATTGCGGCGTTTTTCCAGCCAGTCCGGCGTCAGATCCGGACCCACGACCGCCTTTTTCCTGGCCACGGCCGTATCCTCCTTTTTGGGAGTTAAGTTAAAAGGAACTAAAGCTCGCTTTGAGCTTAATATACTATTACCACACCACAAAACATCACGTCAAATGTCATACTTAAATACGATCGTGAATAAGATGCCGAATTTAGAATTCATCTGATATATTCCTCCGTTATTTAGAAATTTTATCGGCGAGATAACTTCCTAGATCTGATATTTTAACACGATCTTGTTTCGTTGTATCCCTGTCCCGCACCGTTACTGTTTCATCTTCCAAAGTTTGATAATCCACCGTGATGCAAAAAGGCGTGCCGATTTCGTCCTGCGAATAATAGCGCTTGCCCACGTTGCCACGATCGTCAAAAACAGGGTTTAGCTGATAGCTTTTAGCTTTTAGCTGAAGATAAATATCGCGAGCTTTGCTGACTAAATCGGGTTTGTTGGCTGAAAGCGGGAACACCGCGGCTTTGTAAGGCGCCAGCTGCGGCTTTAATTTAAGCACCGTTCGGGATTTGTCGCTGTCGTCGTAGGCGCTTGAAAGCACCGCCAGAAAAGTCCGGTCTACGCCCCAGGTGGGTTCTATCACGTGCGGATAAAATTCTGTGACGACCTCGCGGTAGGGCGGTTCCTTAAAATGGTTTCTCAAATCAAAATCGCCGCGGTAAGCCAAGCCATAAAGTTCTTTGCGGCCGAAGGGAAAATCAAACTCAAAATCTATGGTGCGGCGCGAATAATGGGCGCGTTCCGCAGCCGGAATTTCCAACTCGTGGATGTGTTTTAGGTCCAGCCCGATAGCTTCCATCCATAAGAGCATTTCTTTCCGCCAGTGTTCAAAACTTTCCTGCCAGTTTTCTTTTTTAATAAAATACTCTATCTCCATCTGTTCAAACTCGCGGGTGCGAAAAATAAAGTTACCGGGCGTGATTTCGTTTCTAAAGGCCTTGCCGATTTGAGCGATGCCGAAGGGAATGGTTTTTCTGGTAGTATCTAAAACGTTCTTAAAATCCACGAACATGGCTTGGGCCGTTTCCGGCCGAAAGTAAACTATATTTTCCGAACTCTCCACTGGGCCAAGAAAGGTCTTTAGCATCAGATTAAACTGCTTGGGATCATCAAATTTACCCCCGCAATTCGGGCATTTTGTTTCTTTTTTGGAATTTGGATTTTGTTTAGAAATTGGAAATTGGGAATTAGAAATTTGAGAACTTTCATTCATGCGAAATCGCATATGACACTTTACACACTCCGAGAGCGGATCACTAAAGTTAGAAAGGTGTCCGCTCGCTTCCCAAACTTTCGGATTCATTATTAAAGCCGCGTCCAAACCCACTATATCGTCGCGGCGATGCACAAAACGGCTCCACCACAGTTTTTTGATGTTGTTTTTTAATTCCACGCCCAAAGGGCCGTAGTCCCAGCTGTTGGACAGGCCGCCGTAAATTTCACTGCCGGGATACACAAATCCCCGGCGTTTGCATAAAGAAACAATTTTATCTAAAGAATCGGTCATCTTGAAATAAATTAGTTGAGCTAAGTTTCTGTTTTCGCCCAAGAAGAGAAACATCGCCCCGAACTGCCCTCATGGAGAAGCCCTTAATGTTTTTAAGATGAGAGGCTCCGTGACAGGCAGTGAGGGGTGATGTTTCTTGAATGTAAATAAGTAAACTCAATAGAAAACGGAAAGTTGGCGGAATAAAAAACCAATAAAATTAGTGTACTCTTATTTAATTTCCAACGTCAAACTCTGGCCGGCCGATATTTTGGAAACCGAAAGTCCTTCGGGTTGGGTGGTGGATTCCAATGCGGCCGCGGCGGTTAATTTGGCGCCGCTTAATGGCGATGTGTTTTTAATTCTTATCTTCACCGCCAACTCGCCTCTTTCCAGCGGTTGTAAACCAAAAAACTTGGAATAATTATCTTTGTTTAACACCAGCGTTTTAGAAACCGCGTTGAATCCCGAAGAAAATTCTTGGGAAAGAAAATCAAAATCGGCTCCGTCAAAAACAACTTTAAGCGTAAGGTTGGAAATGGGAATATCTAAATTATTCTGCCAAACGAATTTATAGGTTACGGCCTCGCCCGAACGCGCTAGAGCCAAACCGTCGGGTTCGGTGTTTAGGTAGAGCGCCAAAGGCGGCATTATCAGTTTCATTTGGCCGGAAGATTCTTTGTAGGTTTTCCAGCTGCTGCCTTCCAAACCCTCCACAAAAACCCTAAACACTTTGTTTTCGCCTTCCAAACCCGTCACCGTGCCGGTTACGGTTAAAGTTTTTGATTCCTGGGGCAGAATTTCATCCAGGCGCCAGACATTGTCAAATTCAAAAATTTTTTCCGAAGTTTTTTCCAACCGGAAACCGGAAGGGTATTCCAAACGCGCCCTTAAATTTTGAAAACTGTTTTCGCTGTCGTTTTTTAGATTAAAAGCAATTTCCACTTTTTCGCCCGAAACGGTTTCGGGCGCGGCCTCCACCGCCACCCCAACAGGAAAGGAAGTTATTTTGGTGCTAGCGGTGGCGACCGATTCAAAAATAATGTTACCGGCAGACGGCTTAAACTTAAACACCGCCTGGGCTTTCCTTTCAAAATTCTCACCGCCGTAAAGCGCGGCCGAAAATTCCCTTTCAAAAAGGCCACCAGCTTTTATTTCGGGTATGGCGATGGTTTGTTTTAAGGTGTTTAACTTAAATTGGCCGGATTCGCCCGGGGCGATAGTGGGCTTGGAAAAATCCGGAAACTGGAAAATAAGTTCGGCGTCTTTCAATTCGGTTTCGTTTTTATTAACCAGCCCCAGTTTCCAAACAGCGGTTTGGCCAGCCGCGATTTCGGCCGGGCCGAATAATTTTATTTCCACCCGATCTTTTCTAAAAGCGTAAAATCCGCGGAAAAAAATATAGACAGCCACCGTGGCGGCCAAAAACAGAAAAATACCCGCGCCTAAAAAGATTTTATTCCAAATCCTGCTTGAAGGCAGGGCGTCCGGAGGTGGCGGCGGTAAAACTAGGGGTGGCTCCGGCGGCGCGGCTTCTGGATCAACTTTAGGCAAAGCCGGTTTCTCGGGGGTATAAAGTTTTTTTTGAAGTTCTTCTAAATTATCTGGCATATCTATATTATATCAGTTTAGAAATATTTATCCCAAAGTGGTATTCAAA
>JACQLN010000024.1 GCA_016204035.1 Parcubacteria group bacterium
AAGCGGTATTTCTTGGGGTATGAACGATGTGATTGTGCCCGAAGCCAAACACGGCATTGTGGCCGAGGCCCAGGCAGAGGTTGATAAAATACGCAGCCATTATTTGAACGGTCTTTTGACTTTAGACGAGAGAAAATACAAATCGGTGGCGATTTGGCATAAAACCAAAGAGGAAATTGCCAAGATGGTGCCGGCCACCATGAAAAAATCTAATCCGGTATTTATGATTTTTGATTCCGGATCCCGCGGCAACATCAGCCAGTTAACGCAGATGGCCGGGATGAAAGGCGTGGTTATAAACCCGGCCGGGGATACCATAGAACTGCCCATTGTGCCGTCGTTTAAGGAGGGCTTTAATGTTTTGGAATACTTTATTTCCACGCACGGCGCCAGAAAAGGCACCACCGACACGGCTCTAAAAACCGCCGCGGCCGGTTACTTGACTCGGCGGCTGGTGGATGTGGCCCAAGACGTGGTGGTGCGTGAAAACGACTGCGGCGACCATGAGGGTTTGATAAAATATAAAACCGACGGCGAAGAAATAAATCTGCCTTTAGGCGAGCGGATGTGGGGCCGGGTGGCTTTGGATGAACTTAAAAATGACGCCGGCGGGACCGTGATTAAAAAAGGCGACCTAATAAATCGTGAACAGGCCGCCAGAATTGACGAATCCGGAATAAAACAATTCAAGGTGCGATCAGTGATGCGCTGTAAGAGTATTAAAGGCATCTGCCAAAAATGTTTTGGTTACGATCTAGGATCCAACGCTATGGTTCAAATGGGTTCGGCGGTGGGTATTGTGACGGCGCAAGCCATTGGCGAACCGGGCACCCAGCTGACCATGCGCACTTTCCATGTGGGCGGCGTGGCCGGCGCTTCCGACATCACCCAAGGCTTGCCGCGGGTGGAAGAAGTTTTTGAAGTTCGCTCGCCTAAAGGCGAGGCCGTAATTTCCGAATACGACGGCGTGGTGGAAAGCATTGTTTCGCACGGAGCGGAGAAAATCATCAAAATCAGCGTAGAAGGTAAGGGGATCAAGGGGTCGAAAGGGGAGAAAAGGGATATTATAGAGTACAGCGTGCCGGTGGGTGTGGGTTTTCTTGTGGAAAAAGGCGATTTGGTGGCTAAAGGCGTTCAGCTTACCGAGGGTAATTTGAATCTGCAGAACTTGTTTGAATTAGCCGGCTCGGAGGCCGTGGAGCGTTATATCATTAAAGAAGTGGAAACAATTTATGTGACACAGGGAGCCAGCATCAACGAAAAATATCTTGAAGTCATAGTCCGCCAGATGTTTTCGCGCGTCAGGATAATTGATCCCGGCGATACCAATCTTTTGCCGGGCGAGATTTCCGAAAAATGGACTGTTTGGGAGGAAAATGAAAAAGTAAATAAGGGGGGAGAAAAGGGAGAAAGGGGAGAAAGGGGTAAAAAGGGCGAGGGGGAGAAAAAAGGGAAAGAGGCGACATACGAACAGTTGCTATTAGGTATAACTAAAGTTTCTTTGACCACCGACAGTTTCCTTTCGGCGGCCTCTTTCCAGGAAACCGCGCGCAGTTTGATCAACGCCGCCATAGAGGCCAAAGAAGACCGTTTGCGCGGGCTTAAGGAAAACGTCATCGTTGGCCGTTTGATTCCGGCCGGCACCGGAAATAGGGGCTAGCCAATAGCCACTAGGGTATGCTAGGATGGTTTTACATTCCCCGCTCTTGAAAAAGATCAGCTATTGCCAAACGGAGTTTATCTTTTTCAAGGGCGGGGTTTCCGCAGACAGCAGGTATTCAAATAAATCCTGCCCAGGAATATAAGCCCTATAAATCCTATAGGTCCTATATAAAAGTCTGCGGAAACGCAGATTTTTATGTTAACCAAACCTCAAAAAATAGAACTGGTTGGCCAATTGGCGGATATCCTAAGATCAAATTCCAGCCTTCTTTTTGTTGATTTTACCGGCCTTAATATGGGCGAACTTTACACGCTTAAAAAGGATCTGAAAAAAGCGGGGGCTGGCTGGAAGGCCTTAAAAAAATCATTGGTGGGCTTTGCCTTTGCCAAGTCCGGCCGGGAAAATTTTGACCTGGCGAACCATAAAAGTTCGGTCGCGGTTGTTTACGGGCCGGGCGAATCAAGCGCGGTTATGGCCAAGATAATCAATGATTTTATTGTAAAGAATAAAAAAATGGAAATCGTGGGCGGATTTTTATTGGGTGAGAAGATGTTGAAAGACGCCGTTACGATATTGGCTAAACTGCCGCCGCGGGAAGTTTTGCTTAGCCAAGTATTGCAAATGTTTATGTCGCCGATATCGGGATTCGCGAGAGTGTTGGATGGAATAAGTAAAAAGGTCGTTATTTAATTTTCAATTTTCAAATCCCAATTTTCAATAAATTATCAATTAAACAATTTTCAAACGGATTA
>JACQLN010000028.1 GCA_016204035.1 Parcubacteria group bacterium
GACCGTGGCTCGGGCAAGCTGGATCTCGGTGGATTCAGGAAGCGTGGTGAACTCGGGCTTGGACATGATGTCCTTAGCCCAGTCGGAGACGAAGAAACCTTTTCTGAGGCGTGCCAACAACTCGTCTTTGGGGACGCCGCCGATGGTGAGGGTGCGCCAGATGGGCCATAATTCTAACTTTAGACCCAGCACACGCCTTAACTGGCTGCGGCTGACTTGGGCGATGTCGGCTTCGCGCAGGTCGGCCAATAGGCCCGATTCCAGGATTGCTTGAACCTGATCCGAGGGCGTGTCCTCAAAAACTTCCAGGATTTTCCTGGCCTGTCTTCCGGTAAGGGTTGCCTTTTTCACGGCAAGTCCTCCTGGTAATTGTGGCGTCGCTTTAACCCCGCGCTTTGCGGGATTTTCGCGGGCCGGTTTGTGGAAAGAACTATTGCACTACTTGTATAGCACTATATTCTCATATCCGTCAAATGTCATACTTAAATCCGATCGTAGATAAGATTCCCTTTTATACAATATATAATATAGATTTTACTAATATCTCTACTAAACTAAACATGGAACGCTAATTAAATACTTCGGAGTTTTTGCAAAACCTCGTAGGCCTTGTGGGCGCCGTTGGGCGCGCGATGCGGCAGGGGCTCGGGTTCCAAGCCAAAATACCGGCACATCTCTTTGAGCGTGAACTTTTTAAGGCCCTTGAGTTTTGAACTGTTAAACCAGCCGATGGTAAACAAATCCACACGGTGGTAATCGGTATGGTCCTCTATACCGGTGGATTTGAACGCCTCGCTTAGAAACGACCAGTCAAAAAAAGAATTTTGCGCCACGAAAATGGCGTTTTTGGTTTTTTTGGAATACGCCTCCATCGCCTCTTTAAGCGTAATGGCGCCAAGCCAATCCAATTTGTTGTAGCCGGCCACTTTAAGCGCCGCCTCGGCAGCCGTTTTGATTTTGCGCGGCTTAACTTTAACCGACCATTCGTCTAAAACTTTTAAGGTTTTTTGATCAGCCAAAATCAAGCCGATCTCTATAATTTCGTGCAGTTGGTAATCAAGCCCGGTGGTTTCCACATCGGTTATGGCCAGCGGCCGTTTAGTAAACTCCATAAGTTATCGCTAATATGGCGAATCTAAGCCAATATAGCTAATAATTTTTCAAATTCGGATTTAATACTCTCCTAAAATGAACTCCGTTTTTATTGAAATATATAATTAAAGCCAGTTTTTTATTAAATTTACCTAGATATTCATTAACTTGTTTAATATAGGTGTACCCCAGACGAGGTCTTACCTTAAATTCAACAACAACTTTATCGTCAACTATAAAATCAGCTACGTAAGAACCTAATTTAGATCCTTTATAATCTAAAGATATTTTTTCTTCTCTTTTATAAGGAATATTCAATAAATCCAATTCTTTAGCAAAAGCTTTTTGATAATATTTTTCATTCATTCCGTAACCTAAGATATTGAACACATTAAAAGCGGCTCCGACAATTTTATAACTTAGACTTCCAAAAACTAGATCATTAACTTTTTTATTCGCCATATTAGCGTCAATTAGCTATATTAGCGACAGCTTTAATATATGACTACGGCTTTGTGGCCCAAACGCGCCCAGTTGGCTTCGAACCCTTGAGCCGACATTCTTATTTTGCCGTAAATAGGGTCTAAGAGCGTAATAACTTTGGGATTGGACGGCGTGCCGGAAAATCCGGTAACCACTCGGGTGTGCTCGCCGAAAACGGCTTTAACATATTTGCCTTCTTTAGTGCGCCAGGAAATGTCTTTGCCCGAAGCCAGAAAACCCCAAACGATCACCGGATTGCCGTTGGCCGCTTCGGTCAGAATGTCGTATAAAGTCGCGTTTTCCAATTTTTTGGCATCGCGGTACCGCAAAGCCAAATTGACTATGGGGTCTTCGTAAACTCCGTAGCCAATGTTGGGAATTTTTCCGTCTATGTTACCCACAAAACCCTTATCGGGGTCGCCCCAAACATTGTCTGGGCTTCTGGGGGCTGTGGTATCAAAAGCGAGATCGTTCAAAAGTTCGCTTTCGGCCACCAATTGGCCGTGGTAATTAAGCGCCATTTTTAGGGTGGCGATTTCGCACGACAAAGCGTGCTCCTGTTTGTGAAAAGGCACATCCAACGAGACATCGGGTTTAACGCCAAAAAACTGCAGGGCCTGGGCCGAGTACATTATTTCTTTTTCCACACGGGCCAATTTGATTGACCAACTGCTGACAGTTTGGCCGATTATTCCGCCCAGGCGGGTAAAATAAAAACCGGCGCCGAGCATGGTAGCGGCCAACAAAACGAGGGCTATTTTTTTCTTTCCAGCCATTACCAGATATTATAACCCGAATAGACACAAACGGCTCAACGGCGTTGAGCCGTTCCGTAATTTTATCGCGTCCTGCCGTAGCTATAAGCGAAGGAGAAACGAAGGAGGGTTGAGTTGTTAGCAGAATGAAGGGCAGATAGAATGCGTCATCCGCCTGGTATATTCACAACATACCAATAAACTGGAGTTTATTGGTATGTTATTTGAAACAGTAGATGGTAGCGTGACCGATTTTCCCTATCTATTTTACCTTACCCGCGCAAGGACGAATGTAATTTTTAGTGGTGATATTATCTCTTCCCTCCCAATCGCTCCAAATCTCGCTTTGTTCCTTCAGTTTTTGGAATAATTGGAATGTTCATTTTTTGCGCGAGCAAAATTTCTTTTTCCATCCCAGCGGAAATTTTATCTCCAAATAGCCAGAGTTCATCTACATACCGCCGGTGGAAACATTCGTGATTTGCCTCCATACCAAGTTCTCTATCCTCAATTACTTCATCGTTGAGATATTGAAGCGAGATTAAATAAGGAGCGACTGGAATTATGTCTTTTGTATGCATTTCCGCACATATCTTTAGAACTTTTTCGGTATTACTCTTTATGTCGCCGCTGATTGGGTGTCCAATAAAAACTGTTTTCTTTTTCATAAATTTATAATTCTAACTCGCCATCTCAAAAATTTTCTTTACCGATCTTCCCTCCGAAGGGTTACCCTTCGGAATTATGGAGAGTATATCAAAAAATCAGAACCCAGCAAAAAAGTTTTCTCTGCTTTTCTTTTGCGCACCCCCTGAAAAAAATTCCAAAAAGGAGAGGGAAATTTCTGCTCGGTTCCGCCCTCAATTCTTCGGGCGGGCGGCGGGGCTACTAACGCTCGCGGGCAAGGCGTGGAGAGGTTCAAGGGGAGGAAACACCTTGCCCGCTCCGGTTCGTTAGGATTTTTGGAAACGGGCTCAAAATCTTGCAAGGGAGCCAAAAATATTGTAGTATCCAAAATGGAATTCCGAGATGGTCTTGGAATTTTTAGCACATTTACAACAAGATTATATGGAGGTACACATTGAAATCCGTAACTCTGATAGCTTCCCGAACCATAGACCACATACACAACTTCGATCGCAGAGAGAAATTTGAGCGGCCGGGTGGACCCGCATTCTATTGCAAACAAGCGATGGAAGTGCTCGGTTACAAAGTTCACCTAGTCACGGCATCCCGGCCAACACAGGTATCCATTACGATACGGGGCGGTCATGAGAGTATCCGCATCGATAGGATCCCCAAAATCAAACTTGAAGGGCGCTTACCTTCCAGAAACATCGTGCTCTCTCCAATACTTAGTGAGTTCGAGCTCAGACAATTGGCTGATCGGAGATGCCGCGTCTTCCTGGACGCGCAAGGGTACATTCGCACAAGAGGAGAAAATCAAGTCCAAAGTTGGTCATGCGACCCATTGGATCTTAAGAAAGTCATCGCGCTCAAGGTTAATCTGCGCGAATCGGGCCTTGTATCAGAGGAAATACTCGACCTCTTCCGTGAACGAATTCTGCTCGTCACTCACGGCAAAGAGGGTATCGAGGTATGGGATCGAGGCAAATGCAAGATGATCCGTGGTAAAGAAGTGCTGGCTCCCGACACACTGGGAGCCGGCGACACGTTCTTCGGGTCATTCGTCGCTGTTTACCTTGAAACGGAAAACGCCGTTAGAGCGGCGAAAATTGCAATAACAAAAGCAGAGCAACTGCTCAAGAGAAAGTGAGGTAACAATGCAACCGTGCATACTCTGTCTGCCGATTACAATCCCATCAGAAGTAAAATTGGGACTCGCCCTTACACCGTTCGTCGTTTCGGCCACATCGGAACTAACTGGACTTGCGTCTGTCTGTTGCGTCAACCTAACCGGATTGCGCTACGAGGGAATGCGAGTTCGCGATGTGTCGAATCGCTTCGACCGGTTCCAGAAGCTGATGGCACGGATCGGGTTTCCAATTACCCACTACTGGGCTGATAATAATCCGCATCACTTTGAGCGTTTGCAGTTATACTGCAAGACACTTGTAAACGCAGGAATGCTACAACCCCGCTCAGCGACAACGCTTATATGCAACTGCGGCGCTGTCGAAGTGGTTGAGGAGGCGATCAACTCGGACTGGTCAATGGATCACAAGGTTATGGATATCCGCGAAGGCCAGCCGTTCTGCAAACTGTGCAACACACAGCTTCGCGAAACACGCAGAGAGTGCCTATTTTTAGACACTCACTTCTCGGGCAATCCTCTCGTGGCAATTCCCGGCTTCTATCAGAGAGAAATCGACACGCTACAAGAATCTTTCAACCAGCCACTTCTCGTGTCTCGACAACGAAAAATCGGCTACGAGCTCCGGCTGTTTGATCGGACATGGCAGCTTGACACTGACTTCTGTTGGTCCATACTGTTCTGCTCGCTCATCGAAAACGGCTTTGAGCCAAAGGCCGTCGTGGTGAGCAATCGATCACTCAAGCCTCTAGTCTGGGCGTACGGGGTTTCGAGAAAATTGTGTCCTGACCTAGCTCAGGTTACGGCCGTGGTAACACCATACGTGCAATTTGAAACGGGTGATCCCGCTCGTCCGATTGGCTCTCTGGCTCAGCTTCTTGATCGTTACGGCCGTACGCCAGTGCGACTGCTCATGGCAAGCAGCTTGAAGTGGAACAAGAAAGAAGTAGTGGCCGAATCGAGTTTGATCTTCTGGGCACTTAAAGGATTGGCTCGTTACTTAGTTGCCGTTCCATCGAAAGAGAAAACATCATTCTCGCTCCAAAAAACCATTGGACTTACTGATGGACACGGCGTGGATAAGCTCATCTCTGACTTGCGAAAACTTAACCGCGTAGAGCTGTCTCCATACCATAACCTCCTTCTTGAGAAAGGATCGAGTAATGAATAAGCGAAAAATTCGAAATCTTGGCGAGAAAATCGTCGCCATCTTCGGAGCCGAGAATGTGGAGTGCATCTTGTTCCACGGCTCGATACTGTTCAATCCTCAGACCCCGCCACAAGACGCAGATTTCGTGATTGTGCTCCGACGGAAAAAGGAGGATGACTGTTCTGAATTGCGAAGGCTGATTACGCATTCGCGAATAGTTCAGGTGCCAGTCCATCTTCATCTAATCTATCTTGAGGAACTGCCGGTCAACGCCGATTTTTTCTCGATCCATACCTGCGGAGCGTTCTTCGCATGTCACCTCAGACAAGCGGAGACGATCTACGGAGAGAATATCTTTGATAAACTGATCGGACCTTCCGACTACCAGCTTCAACTGAGTTTGCTCCAGAAGGTACAGCAGTATACGTTCCAACTTCGTAATCTCGTGTTCAAACCGGGAAAAGTATCGGAGGGCGAACTGCTGTGGGCGAGAAAGAAATCGATTGTGATGTTGAAGGACCTACTGTTATCCTCCGGCATTCTCATTCAGGAAGAAGCGCGAATTATACGAGAATCGATGGATCGTTTCCCTCAATTCTTGGCAGAAGAGCGCATATTTCTGGAAGAACTTTCGAGGCCATGGATGTCTCCGCGGTCGGAGGCGAAAAGAAGGCACTTCATGTCTCGGTGCCTCTGGGTGCACGAGCGTGCGTATGAAATAACGCGTACTCGCATCGCATCGACGGAGAAATGCCGGTTCCTTAGTTAATACAAGCGCGTGGAGAATCCTTCACGCGCTTTTCTTTCAGATTTTTAGTGCACTTATGAGAATATTAACCGATTTGTCTTCCAAATCTCCCCCGTGTCCTGCGCCTGGAACCGTAAACAATTTCACCCGTATACCTGCAACCTCAAGTTTCTTGACAAATTCATTAGTGTCATCGCTCTTGATGACTGTATCATTTGAACCATGCAAAAATATCAACTTTTTATTTTTCAAGTTAGCTAGATTGGCTTCTGGATTTATCAATGTCTTCCCATAGAGAAAACTTTGCCAATCTTTTTTCGTAAGCCCACGATAAACATTAGTGTATCCTTCCTTGAGTAAATGGAATAAATCGTCTTCGCCTGAAGAAAGCGGTACTAAAGAATTTTTGAGCGTACCCAAAGAAGTTACTGGGGCCATTAATACAAGAGTCAGATGATCTTTTATTTTACTACTTAAAATAACACTGCCCCCAAAACTGCTACCCATGAAGATAACTTCATCACAATTCCATTTCTTCTCTACTTCTCGCCTTAATTCAACCGCAGAACCGTTTCGAATAAATGCATAGGCCTCCTCGAGGCTTTGGACACACGCGTTCATTGAAAATTTCCCGTCGCTCTCCCATGTCCCCGGAAAACGCATCTCAAAGAAAGTAAAACCATTCACAGCAAAAGTCCCACCTAAATTATTTTTGCGAGGGTGTCCGGGCAGGCCAGGAACGTATAGAACGACCTTGCCATTACCTTGCTCTGGCAAGTAAAGATCGTAAACAATATTCTTAGATTTAAGGCGGTAGACAATCATGCGTTAAGTGTAACAAGAAGTGGAAAATAATGAAATTTCTCTGGACATTCTTTAGTCCTTTCTTCTTGGAGATTGAAAATTCTGTCCGTTCCCAAAAATCCTAACGAACCAGTGAGCGGGCAAGGCGTTTCCTCCCCTTGAACCCCTCCACGCCTTGCCCGCGAGCGTTGGTAGCCCCGCCGCTCTGCTCTGAACGAGCAGGGCGGCGGGGCGGAGCGTCAAAGTTCGCAGTCCGGGTTTTCGTCAAAAAAAGTTCGGATTTCGTCCAACAAACACCACAATTTCCGAAGGGTAACCCTTCGGAAATTGTGGACTCACCGGGAGTTGAACCCGGAACTCGGCAACTTGCCCCGTTAGACATTTGGTGGACTTAGGCGGAATCGAACCGCCGCCTCGTCAATGCGAATGACGCGTCATACCACTAGACTATAAGCCCTTAATTCTATGTCTAACGGGGTGAAAATGCCGTGTAATGCCATTTTACTATGAGCCCTACGCATTAAATCTAACAAAACGCCGCTATTTTTCAAACCTTGATTATTTTAGCGATTTGCGAAGATTTTTTCACTTTAATAATATCGCCTTCTTTAAGCTCCAAAAAACGTTTTTGATTGTCGGCGTAGCAGACTGCCGGGCCGCGGGTAATTTCAATCGTGACCGCGCGGTTTTCCGCCAACACGATATGATCGGACTGTTCCGTGGAATTGTTAAAAGCGAGGCCGAGGCCCGATTCAAAATAACTGTCGGTGATGGAACGGTAATAACCGGTGGAACCGAGCGGTGTGGCAAAGACCACGCCGTCGCCTATTATCTCTTGGCTGGCGGCTTCGGCATCTAAACGGACGGTGTACCTAATGGCGTGGCGCGGATCTTTGTTATGAACTACAATATCGTTTAGCCCCAGCATGGTTTCGTTTTGCGCCGTTGCCTCCAGTTTAATGTGTTCTAAAACAGCATACTCGCCTTGGGCGAAATGGTTAATAATCGCTTCGTTGCTTTTGTTGTGCCCCAGTTTGCCGATCCGGCTGTTTTTAAGATAAAGCTTGGGCACGCCCGGGTAAAAGTATTCCGATTCCATCAGCGTGCCGTCGCCGCCGTAAGAAACCACCACCTCGGGATTGTTAGCCACAATTTCAAAAGCGCCCCCGTGCTTTTTAAGCAAAGAAATAACTTCTTCTCCATGCCTGCCTACGATTAGTAATCTCACTTGGTCGGGCTACCCGGATTTGAACCGGGGCTACACGAACCCGAATCGTGCGTACTACCACTATACTATAGCCCGGTATATATCTAACGGGGCGAAGCGTGCGTACTTCCAGGGCGATGGGATTCTATCTTATTTTAAACACCAATGTAATCGCCCGCCAAAAGCAAAGACATTTGCTTTTGGCCCAGTATACTATTCCCCGATGTCATCAAACATAGAATTTCTTTTTTATAGATTCATTCTCTTTTTCTTTTTCGTCTTCCAATTTTTCCCGGCCGGCTTCGGCTAATTTTATCAATTCCGACAACGGTAATCGATTTAATTCTTTCATTCTAGCCAGCAAACGCTCGCGATCGTTCCGCGCCGGCTCGTCAATCACCTCCTCCAGCAAAGCATTAAGAATATAACCCACTTTAGGCCCGGGCTCAATGCCTAGTGTCTGCATCACATCGTTGCCGTTCACTTTTAACATGCCCACCGTTAAAGGATCGCGCGAAACTTTATCTATCATATATTTTAAGTGGCGCAGTTTGTAGGGCTCGGCTTTGGGCACGCCCGAGCCCTTGCGTTCCGATTGCCTAAGCTCAAGCAGTTCGGCCATATTTTCCGGCCCCACTTTTCTCACCAATCGCCTCACCGATCTTTCCGTAACTTCGCCCACGTTGTAATAAAACATGTGGTAGCGAACCAGCGTGTAAACTTTCTCTATAAAATCCTTGGGAAATTTTAAGCGCTCCAAAGCCCGGGTAACCATCTTGGCGCCGATAAATTCGTGGCCGTGGAAACTGGCTTCCGGCCCCGAGCCCTCTTTGGACCGCGGCTTGCCCACATCGTGCAACAAACTAGCCCAGCGGACATAAACATTAAAATTATATTTAGCCGCAAAGCCCAGCGACTTTACGGAATGTTCAAAAACGTTATAGATGTGATGTTTGTTCTGAGCCACATTCACGCCCTCCTCCACCTCCGGCAAAACAATTTTTAACAAGCCCAGCTCCTGCATTAAAATAATTCCTTTTTCCGGATCCGCCGAGGCCACCAGCTTTACCAGTTCGTCGCGGATTCTTTCGTGGGCGATCATTTTAAGCGACGGCGCGTGTTTTTTTACGGCTGATTGAGTTTGCGGCTCTATTTCAAAACCCAGCTGGGCCGCCAAGCGCACCGCCCGCATTAAACGCAAAGCATCCTCACCGAATCTTTTTTCCGGCTCGCCCACCGCGCGTATGATTTTTGATTCTATGTCTTTTTGTCCTTCAAATGGATCTACAAGGTTAAAATCCGAAATAGTATTTGAATTTTGAACATTGGAATTTGTTTTGGATTTCGTGCTTCGTGCTTCGAGTTTTAGTCCCATCGCCATAGCATTAATAGTAAAATCCCTCCGCGCCAAATCGTCTTCTATGTTTGACGTAAACGTGACTTTATCAGGATGGCGTTTATCGGAATATGACTCCTCTTTGCGAAACGGCGTAACTTCTACAATCTCCGTTTCCGATTCAGAATGTCTGATTTTAATCCCCACCGTGCCAAAATCGTTTTCATAAACGCTGTCGGGGAAGACTTTTTGTATTTCATCTGGTTGGGCGTTGGTGGTTATATCCCAATCAAAAGGTATGCGATCCATTAATAAGTCGCGCACGCACCCGCCCACCAGATACGCCTCGTATCCGGCTTTTTCCAGCTCACCCAGTATGTTTTTTATATAATCAGGAATTTTCATTTTTATTTCAATTTTTTCAATTCAACTTCCTCTTTGGCTAAATCAAACTTTATCACAAACGCATCGAAAAATCCTTTCTGGCCCAAAATGCCGAAACCATGCCTCGCAATATCGTAAGAAAAACCTATTTTAGCTTTATAATCAAACCCGCCGATGTTTAATATAACATCATGTAGAAATGCCTTAGCGCCGCTTTTATCTTGAATACCCCCAAATTCAATATATTCACCGGACTTAATATCCAAACCAAGATATTCACCTATATCGGCGTCAAAGATACAAAAATCAGCGCCCGAATCTATAAGCGCCGCATAATTAAGTTCCTTTTTATCAACTATTACCCTTACTGGAATAATCGGCTTCAAAATAGACCAGCCAAAATATTCCGAACGCTCCGGCAAAAGAACCTTGTGATATTTAAATTTCATGACTAGAACCGACCAACATACGGCAATATCTTGGTGGGCACGCGAAAAAGAAGAGGATATTTATAACCCTTTTTTTGGGATTTTTCCATAACCTCCATCACCGTTCTGCCACTAGCCACTACAGTCTTTTTATCGGATTTAAGACCCACCCATAATCCCTTATATTTTTTGCATATTTTAGTCCAATCAATAGCCATAATCAAAACATACCACGGAATCGCCCTTATTGCAAAAGGTTTTATTAGTTAACCTACCCTATTACGACTGCTGCGGGGCTAGGATTCGAACCTAGATGACATGATTCAGAGTCATGTATCCTACCATTAGATGACCCCGCAATTTTCAAGTAAAAACTAACATAAAATTGCTATTTGTGAAAGGGTGTTTTAAGCTAATAAGAAAATATGATTCTATCCACCACACCCTCCATAGAGGGCAAGAAGATAACTAAATATCTGGGCGTAATCAGCGGCGAGGCCATTATGGGCGCGAACATTTTTAAGGATTTGTTCGCCACCGTCCGCGACATTGTGGGCGGGCGTTCGGCCACCTACGAAAAAGAACTGCATAAAGCCAAAGACTTGGCCACCGGCGAAATAATCGCCGCAGCCGAAAAACTGGGCGCCAATGCCATCGTCGGCATAGATCTGGATTACGAAACCATGGGCGCCAACGGCGGAATGCTGATGGTCAGCATCTCCGGCACCGCTGTGGTTATTGAATAAAATAATCTGACCGATAAAAAACTGGGAGTATATTTTGAAAAATAATTTATGGCAATAAAAATTACTTATTTTGTTCACGGCACGACAACCGATAACGAAAAAGAAATCTCATCTGGTTGGTTCGATGTTGAACTTTCAGAATTGGGAATAAAACAATCCATTGATTTGAAAGATAAAATCAAAGGCAAAAAATTTGATGTCGTGTTTTGTTCCGACTTGAAGCGGGCCGTTAATTCCGCAAAAATTACATTTGAGGGTATCGTGCCGATTATTCCTGACGCGAGATTGCGGGAATGCAACTATGGCAAATATAATGCCCAACCGTCGAGTATTGTTGAACCAATGCAAGAAAAAGCGATAACCGAGAAATTTCCAGATGGTGAAAGTTATGAGGATGTGAAAACTAGAATCGCAGACTTTCTCAATTTTCTAAAACAGAATTACGACGGCAAAAATATTGCCATAGTTGCCCACAAAGCCCCGCAACTCGCGCTTGACGTTTTGCTCAGAAACAAAACATGGGAAGAAGCATTTGCGGAGGATTGGCGCAAGACAAAAGCATGGAAGCCAGGTTGGGAGTATATAATTAAATAGCCGCCGGATTTTTTCGCCGAAATGCCAGAAGCGAGGGCGCGGCGGTAGCAGTTATAAAAAATTTTGGATAATGAAAAAATTATGGCCGCCGGTTTTATTGATTGTTCTGGCCTCTCTTTTTTATTTTATCAATCTCGGCCAAAGGCCGCTGGAAGATTATGACGAAGCCACCTACGCTTCGGTGTTAAAAAGCAGTTTTGAGAGGAATGATTTTTTGAGTTTTGAATATTTCGGCCAAAACTGGTTTGAAAAGCCGCCGCTCTATTTTTGGCTGGCGGCGGCCAGCGTAAAAGTCTTGGGATTCAACGAATTCGCCGTGCGATTTCCTTCGGCGATCTTTGGAGTCATAAGTATACTGCTAACTTGCCTAATTACCTTGGAATTATCTCGGAAGGACCGCCCTTCCGCCGTTTTTGCTGGAATAATTCTGGTTCTAATGCCTTTCTTCACCGCCGCCACGCGCAATATGCGTCTGGACGTACCGGTAACCGCCTGCATTTTGGCGGCTTTATATTTTTATTTAGTCGGAATTAAAAAAGAAAAATTTCTGCTCGGCGTCGGGCTGAACATTGGTCTGGGAGTTCTAACAAAAAGCATTATCGGCTTATTGGCCGCGCCAATTATTTTAATTTGGTCGGCAACCACCCAAAACTGGCGCTGGCTAAAAAACAAGTTTTTCTGGCTGGGCAGTTTGGCCGGATTTTTAATAGCCGCCCCTTGGCATATTTACCAAAGCCAAAAGTTCGGCGGGGCGTTTTGGAACGACTATTTGGGCTACCATGTTTTCAGCCGGTATAGTGGAAACATTTTAGGCAGCAAAATTACCGTGGGTTATTATCTCCATTCGCTCTGGAAATTGTCCCAGCCCACAATACCGCTAATTCTGGTCTGCGCGATTCTCCTTATTGTTTTTATAAAAAATAGAAAAAAAATCGGGGTGATGTGGACGCATCTTTTGGCGGCGCTGGCCAGTGTTATTTTTATTTTCATTCTTTTTTCTTTATCCCAAACTAAACTCATAACCTACTACACGCCCCTCTATCCTTTTGTGGCGCTGGCCGGCGGTCTGGCCTATTTTGGCTTGAGGCAATTGATTATCCGCCGCCGTTTTTGGGTTCATCTTGCGGCTGTAATAACTATAGCCACGCTGATATACTACGGATTAAGCGAGCTTGTTTACCCGCAAATATACGTGACCCGCGCCGCGGCCGACGAAAAAGCTATTGGATTGTATTTGGGCCAACATCGCGCCGACGAGGAAATCAACATATTTAATTGGAACCATCATAACACTATAAGATACTACTCCGGCCGACTGACCGATTCTTTGCAATTTAACACCGGCCGCCAACCCCATATTCCCTCTTGGCTGATAATGCCCACCGATGTTTTTGAATTAAACCAACAGCTGGCCCCGCTCGCCGCGCCCTACCGCGGAGAATATTTAACTTTAGTCCATTTAGCCGATGAAAAATAACCATATAAAAACGATCGGGGTTGTGATATTGCTGATGATAATCTCGGCGGTTTTGCAATTTTCCACGCCCAACATTGCCGACCCGGATTCTTTTTACCACCTGGCCCACGCCCAAGTATATCAAACTGAAGGACCGACATCGAGCGAATTTCCTTGGGCGCAGTTTTCCATAATAAACAAACTGAAAGCCGATATCTGGTACGGTTTTCATCTTTTTTTAATTCCCTTCACTTTTATCAAAGATGGAATTTTAGGCATCAAACTGGCCGGCGCCTTCATTACTTTTTTAACTTTAACCGCTTTCTACTGGTCGTTTAACCGGTTAAATATAAAATGGCCTTGGGTCTGGACTTTGGTTTTTATAGTCGCCGCGCCAGATGTTATGTACCGCTTAACTATGACCCGGCCGCACAACTTATCGCTGGCGCTGACTTTAATAATTTTCACGCTGGCGTTAACGTCCCGTAAAAAATGGCCGATCTTGCCGCTGGGATTCATAGCCGCATTCCTGCATTCGGCTTTGGGCTGGCTGCCGGTGCTAGCCGTAACTACTGTTTTTTTGATTCAAAAACTGCGCCGCGAACCGGCCGGCTGGTTAAGTATTTTTTATGCCGCCATGGGCGGCCTGGCCGGGTTGCTGGCCCGCCCCCACCCCTGGGGCGCGGTTAAACTCACCTATATTCAGGTGGTGGAAATAATGCTGGTTAAAGCCAAAAACATTCCCTTATTGTTCGGCCGCGAACTGAATCCGCCTGATTTGGATTTATTCTTAAAAAATATATTGCCCGCCCTAACGGTTATTTTAATCTCGTTGATATTTTACAAAACCGTTTCTAAAAAAATCTACGACGCCGCATCGCGGCAACAAAAAACTTTTCTCTGGGCGGCTTTAGCGATTTCTTTCTTTTTTTTCCTAATAACCACTTTCGTGGCCCGGAGAAGCTACGATATTTTTATAAGTTTCGGCTTGATGGCGGCCGCGCTGGCGCTGACCTTTTATTTGAAACCAAAACCGGCTCGCCTCGCTGAAGCTCCGGCGAAGCGGGCTAACCCCCGCCGGGAAAGTTTTGTTATGTCGGCTTTGATAATTGCCATTGGTTTGGCCGGATTAAATTCCATACCGGTTCTTAAAGAATACAATCGCAACGCCTGGCCGCCGGATGATCTTAAAGAATCCTCTTTATGGCTTAAAGCCAACGCCCAACCGGGCGAGATCGTTTTTAACACCAGCTGGGATCAGTTCGGCAGTTTAATGTTCTGGAACCGCCAAAATTATTACATCAACGGTATGGATCCTATTTTCCAATACGCTTACAGCGAACCGCTCTAC
The DNA here is from genome assembly GCA_016204035.1 of Parcubacteria group bacterium. Taxonomy (GTDB): domain Bacteria; phylum Patescibacteriota; class Minisyncoccia; order JACQLN01; family JACQLN01; genus JACQLN01. The sequence continues at coordinate 14,309 of JACQLN010000028.1, forward strand.
TGGAAAAACCATTTTATGCTCGCCGACACCGGCTACACCCACACCTGCGGCCTGATCAGATGCCTCCAAGAAGAAATTGAACCGGTCGGCCTGGTGCTAGCCCGAGATTTCGGAGCCAGCTATGTGGTTCTTAAAAAAGACAGAAACCCTAAAACCTATTTTTACTGGGCCAGGGATAAAACCCTGCCTTTGGTTTTTGACGGCGCCAAAGACGCGGTCTTTAGGGTTCCTCCTACCGACAAATAATGATACAATTCCTTTTAGAAATTAGAAATTAGACATTTTTTGATATGCCTCACTACACCTTCGCCTTAAAAGAGAAAAAAATGGTGGCCAAGGAAACCATGGCTTTTGTGTTTGAATACGGCGACCAGAAATTCACTTTCCGGCCGGGCCAGTTTGTGGATATTACTTTAGAGGATTCAAAACACAAAGACGACCAAGGGTCCACCCGGGCTTTTTCCATCTGCTCTTCTCCTTTAGACGACTATTTAATGGTGGCCACGCGGCTCACCGACAGCGCCATGAAAAAATCGCTAGCCGAACTGGAACTGGGCCGGCTGGTGCACGTGGACGGGCCATTGGGCTCGTTTAAGCTCCATACCGATAAAACCATTCCGGCCGTAATGTTAACCGGCGGCATCGGCATTACGCCTTTTAGAAGCATTATTAAGGACGCCACCGAACAAAACTCAGAACAAAAGTTGACGTTAATATATTCCAACCGCGCGCCCGAAGACGCCGCCTTCGTGGACGACCTGGAAGAATGGCAAAGTTACAACACCAATTTTAATTTTGTAACCCGCTGGACTAAAGAGGACGGCCATATAGACGAGCCGTTTCTTAAAAAACATATTAGAAACTTGGCCAAGCCGATTTTTTACGTGGCCGGCCCGGCCGGTATGGTGGCCGGCACCACCCAGCTTTTAATAGAGATCGGCGTCAAAGAAGACAATATCAAGTTTGAAGAATTTGCCGGATATTAATTTGACAAATATAGTGTTGGTGCTAATCTGATAATATATAAATTAAAAAATGGCCACAAAAACTCAAACACGAAGTAAAACCAAAGAAGATATTATTCTTGATGAAATCAAACTGCTCCGCGAGCAAGTGTTATTGCTTTTACCTCAAGAAGACCTTAACGATTATATTCACCCACAAAGAATAAAAAAAACGTACGCTAAAGCCATCAAAAAATATCCTCCTTTGTCCCAATGACAATAATCAAAACCGAGGATTTTGAACGCGCCTTCAAAAAACTTCCGGCCGGAATAATCTCAATGCGGTCAAACTGGCTTCGGCGGCGGAAAACCGTAATCTTCCGCTCATAGGCCTATCACCATTTTCATGGTACCAGAAAATTAAATCCCCCACACACACGTTTGCGTGTGGGGGATTCTTTTTTTAAGGACAAAAGCCAAAGGACACAAGTGCTATAGGGCTATAATGCCCAAGCTCAGCTACTTGCTAAGACGGAAGACAACCGTGAGCCCAAGACCCCACCGACCGCCAGGGCAAACGTAACCCGCGCCCAGCCACCGCTCGCCAACACCGTACCGCTTGAGGCGGAAGACACCCGGACCGCCACCGGAGCCGGTAATGGGTTCCATGGCAATCCAATACCACGAGTTATTCGGCTGATCTGTGTCCGTAAGCCGCAGATGGGGACCGACTTCAGCCGGGCAGAGATCGCCGACTTCCTTGATACGGATGAAGAGTTCGGTGATGGTCGGTTCTTTCTTGAAGCCGAGATCCTTGACCGTGGCTCGGGCAAGCTGGATCTCGGTGGATTCA
>JACQLN010000021.1 GCA_016204035.1 Parcubacteria group bacterium
CGCGATGCCGAGCATGTCTTTGAACATGGTCAGCTCCTTTCGGAATTTTGGCTTATCTTTTACCCCGCAGTTTGCGAGGCCCAGACAAGCCGGTTTAAGGTACTGTGTTAAGTATAACAGGTAGCTAGAGGGAAGTCAAGGTTTTGTGTTTTTATCCAGTGTTTAAGACGATTTTTGGGTGGGAGTAATCGCCTACAACACCCGGCGGGGCAAGAGATACATATATAGGGCGCTGGCCAAACACAAAACCGACATGGCCGTAAAAAGCGCGTTAAAGCCAAACTCGGAGGCAATAAATCCCCCGGCCGCCGACCCGGCGGCGGTGGCGAAATAAGCCATGGATTCCCAGCCGCCCCACTGCCAGCCGGAACGGTGGCCATCCACATGTTTGGCGTAAAGCGCGTCGTAAGCCGGCGCCGTGGCGGCGTAACCCAAACCGATCAGCGCCTGAACCATAAATAAAGACGGAATCGTGCCCACGAAATTATAAAGAAAAAAAGCGATGCCTAAAATAAAATAGCCGGCTATCACCAAAAGTTCGCTGTCCTTCATTTTGTCGCTGGCCCGGCCGGAAATTAAAACCACCGTGCCGGTCACCAAAGCGAACAGACCGCTGGTTAAACCGGCGTCTAAAACATCGCCGCCGATTTTTTCCACAAATATGGCGTAGATGGGCGCCATCATTGAACCCGCAAAAATAACAGCGGCATTGGCGGCCAGCAAGACTCTTAAAGCTTTATTAAAATAGAACTTCACACTAAAATAATACCAGAATTAACCGCGCCTCGCTAACCTCTCGGCCATCAATTTACCGAACCTGTCCTCGGCGATGGCTTGGCGGATTTGGTTCATTAAATTGTTAAAAAAATAAACGTTGTGGAACGAAGCCAGATAACCGGCCTCGGAATTTTTGTCTTTGAATAATTGACGCAACCGGCCGCGGCTGGTTTTTTTAACGGCGCAAACCTCGCATTCGCATTCGGGATCGATCAGACCGACATCATCGCGATACAGGCCGCGGTGGATGTTGATTTCACCTGGCGATGTATACAAGTTGCCGTGGCGGCCTTCGCGCGTGGGCACCACGCAGTCAAAAGTGTCTATGCCTTTGGCCACACCCATAAATAAATCTTCCACCAAACCGATACCGAGCAGATGGCGCGGTTTGTTTTCCGGCAAATGCGGCACCACCCAATCCAGTTCTTGAAAGTTTTTTGATTGTCCCCCGAAAGCAGAACCGAACGATCCGCCTACAGCCAAGCCGTCAAAATCCATTGAACCGATAAATTCGGCGCTCGCGCGCCGCAGATCTTCAAACAACCCGCCTTGAACGATGCCGTATAAAAATTGATTTGATGTTTTGGCCTTAAGCGATTCTTTAGCCCAGCGGTGGGTGCGCTCCAGCGCCGTTTGATTGTATTGGTAATCGTGTAAAGGCGAGGTGGGTTCGTCAAAAGCCAGTATAATATCGGCGCCCAAACGTTCTTGAATCCAAATTGATTTTTTGGCGTCTAAATACTGATCGCCTTTTTCCGTATGAAAATAAACTCCATCATCCGTAATCCGAACTAGATTCTCCCTAGTGGCTAGTGGCGATACCCTAGTGGCTACTTTTCCGATTCCTAGTTCCCGGGCAAACCCCAAGCTAAAAACCTGAAAACCGCCCGAGTCCGTCATCAACGGCCGGCGCCAGTTCATTTCTTGATGCAGGCCTGAATATTTTTTAAGCCCGGCATCGCCCAGCGCCTGCCATAAATGATAGGTATTGGCGATAATAATTTGAGTTTTTGTTTTTTCCAAGTCCTTGGGCGAAAGTTCGCGCACCTGGGCGTGCGTGCCCACCACCACGTAACCGGGAGTTTCCACCGCGCCGTGCGGGGTCTCTAAAACGCCCAAGCGCGCCCGGGAACCGGCGTCTTTTTTAAGCACCTTAAACATCATCCTGATGGCGCAAGGGGCGATTTTCTAATTTTTCAAATTCCGCATCAACAAACTTTCGCACGGAATCCTCGCCGGGAAAATCAAACTTGGAGCGATCGCGCGTAGTGCTGCCAATGAACAAATGATAAAGTTCGTAATCTTCATAATCGGGATATTTATCTCGCAATTCCTTGGCCTTGTCTAAAACTCTATCGTGTAAAGAAAGTAGGTCTTCTATTTTAGAAAGGGCGATCCATTTCTCCCTAACCGAACGCAAAATTTCCTCTTTTTCTTCTTGGGATAAATTTTCCGGGTTGAACCCGGTTTCGCCAGTTTCCATAAGTATTTTAAGTTTACCCGATTTAACGCCCCACCGGCAAATTTTTTTATAAACGAATCTACAAGAAAAATTCTAACTACTTTAATGTTCCCGCTTTTGTCCAGAAGATACACTAGATAGTAGTAGAAACGATAAAAATATATTGACAAACGATAAGCAGTAAATTAAGATGAAAATATATATAAAAACCAACCATGAAAAAAAGCTCAACAATATTTCTTCAGGTAGTCATTGTATTAATCGGCATAGTGGCATTGGCCATCATGATCAGGTTTCCCTTGACCGAGGGGAGAGCCGCAAACTTAGACCTGTTTAGTATTTACGCTGACCCGTTCATAGTGTATGGGTACCTAGCGTCTATAGCATTTTTTGTTGCCCTGTATCAGGCGTTCAAATTACTCGGATACATCGGACAAAATAAAGTATTCTCATTAAACTCCGTGGGGGCTTTAAGGAATATAAAATATTGCGCCATCGTCCTCTGCATTTTGATTGTGATGGCGGCAATATACATAAGGATATCTTGTTGCACAGTAGCTGAAGTAGATGGTGGAGACGATCCAGCGGGCTTTATTGCCGTGAGTATTATGGCTACTTTTATTTCTATCGTAGTCGCCACCGCGGCAGCGGTGTTTGAAAGGATTTTACAAAACGCCGTGGATATAAAGTCCGAGAATGATTTAACGGTATAAAAATATATGGCAATTATAATCAACATTGATGTGATGCTGGCTAAACGAAAAATGAGCGTCACCGAACTTGCCGAGAAAGTCGGCATAACGATGGCCAATATCTCCATACTAAAAAACGGCAAAGCCAAAGCCGTTCGATTAGAAACTTTGGAAGCAATTTGCCAGGCCTTAGAATGCCAGCCCGGGGATGTTTTGGAATACAGGAAATAAGAAGCTTGGCGCGGGACTTCGCTTTTACCGTTATTATTCAAGAGTAAAGTTCGCTGTGCGTGCCAATTTTAGTAAAAATAACGGTGTCTGGCCCAATCCTCCTATACACCACGCGCAGATCCCCTCCTATATGAATACTGCGATACCCCCTGTATTTTCCCTGCAGAGGGTGGTTTTCTAGAAGAGAATGAAATTCGTTCTCTAAAAAAAGATCTCTCCTTTCTCGAAATCGTCGCTGTTCTCCGGAGCGCAATTTTTTGTACTGCCTCCCAAATTCCTTATGGAGAACTATTCTCATAGAGAGCGAAGGTAACGATCCATTTCCTCTCCAGAGGAAAATGCGGGAGAAAGATTTCTCTTCTTCCTAATATCTTCCTCAACGTGCCCAAGAAAACCTTCAAGCTCCGGACCCATACGAGGAGCGGCAGTAAAATGAATTTCTTTATTTCGAACAAACTGCCGCAAATAGGCGTTAATAACCGCGCTCAAAGAAAGTCCAAGCTCCTCGGCTACCCCTTGGGCATTCTTTTTTACATCCTTATCTGTTTTAATGTTA
>JACQLN010000022.1 GCA_016204035.1 Parcubacteria group bacterium
ATATATAAATATATCGGTTAATCAATAAGTAAAACCAAAAGTGTTAAGCAGGGTGTTATGCAGAGTTACATAATAAGACGAAATTTTTTGGGCCTCGGGAAAGTCGGTGTAAAATTCCGCGATAACATTTTTGCTGAACACATAGGTGACTATAGAATAGAGTTTTTCACTAATAATATATTCTTCCCGCTGAATAGCCGGCCGGCCGGCCACTTTTAGTTTGCGCTCTTTTAGAATTTTGAAATTGGGACTGGATTTATTAACATCATCAACTTCGTTCACATATGAATCTAAATTAATATATTTTCCGTTTGATATCGCCACAACCTTAAAGACTATGCCCCCGCTCGGGGTTTTGACTTCAAGATATTCTTCGTCTTTGGCGCCGTCGCCGTAAACGCGCACCCAGTCGTTGGGGTATTTTACGTGAAAAAAATTATTCTCTTTGGTTTGATACAGATACCAGCCCGAGGGGTCGTAAACATATTCCGCCGCCGAAGCATCCTCGGTTTTAGTGGTTCTGCCAGGGTCAAAAACCAAGTATAAAGACCCGATAATCAGGGCTATCAGGCCTAATCCGGCGAAAAGTTCGTTGGAGGGTTGGTTTTGCTGTTTTGTTTGTTTAATTTTAGCCATATTTTTGTCTGGCGCATTATATCAAAGTGCGTCTTTGGTGTCAATACATTTTATTTGACGTTTAGGTAAAAATTATATATGTTAACTTAGCTATGAAAGACTTGCTAAAAAAAGTGATTTCCCACAAATACTGGCAAAAAACCATAAAATTGGCTCTAGCCCATAAAGTCGTAAGTTTTGTTTTAGTTTTATTTGTTTTAGTTGGTGGTTATTGGGTTCTAGCTGGTGGAAATGATTCCGAAACCCGTTATGTTTTAGCCGCTGTAGAAAGAGGAATTTTAACTGTTTCGTTAACCGGCAGCGGCCAGGTTTCGGCTTCCGATCAAGTGGACGTAAAGGCCAAAGTTTCCGGCGATGTGGTTTATATTGGCTTAAAAAACGGCGATCCGGTTAAAACCGGAATGTTGATTGCGCAACTGGACGCGCGCGACGCCTTAAAAGCAGTGCGCGACGCCGAAGCCAATCTGGCAAGCGCTAAAATCGCTTTGGCCAAACTTAAAAAACCAGCCGATGATCTGTCTTTAATCCAAACTCAAAACTCTTTTGACCAAGCCCAAGAAAACTTGGAAAAATCATACGATGATGGTTTTAATTCCGTGGCCGATGCCTTTTTAGAATTACCCGGAGCAATGCAGGGGCTCCAAGATATTCTTTATGGCGCCAATTTATCCGCCGGCCAAAGCAACGTGGCGGCTTACAGCGATATGGTTAAAAACTATAACGCCGTAGCTCCTATATACAAAACTGATGCCGAAACCAAATACATCTCCGCTAGGAATGCTTACGATAAAAGTTTTAACGCTTATAAATCGGCTAGCCGGTTTTTCGGCAATGAAACGGTTAAAAATTTAATAAGCGATGTTTATGAAACAACTAAATTGGTTGCCGAGGCCGTTAAAAGCGCGGATAACTTATTAAGTTTGGTTAAAGACGAAATGACTGAACGGAATTTAGCCGCGCCGGTCTTGCTGGCTAACCATCAAACCTTGCTTTCGGATTACACCGCTAAAACCAATGCGCACTTAAACAGTTTGCTTAGCGCCAAAGATAGTATTGTCTCTTCGGGCCGAACTGTATTGGAAAAAACCGAGGCCTTGGAAAAATTAAAACGAGGCGCCGACGAATTGGATTTGTCTTCGCAGGAACTTACGGTTAGGCAAAAAGAAAACGCGCTCAAAGACGCCCGGGAAAAACTGGCCGACTATTACATCCGCGCGCCTTTTGACGGCACTTTGGCCAAGCTGGAAATAAAAAAATCCGATAACGTTTCGGCCGGGAACGTAACGGCCACCATTATAACTTCGGAAAAATTCGCCGAAATTTCCTTAAACGAAATTGATATCGCCAAAATCAAAATGGGGCAATCAGCCGCTTTAACTTTTGACGCCGTGGACGGCTTAACTTTGGCGGGCGAAGTGGCAGAGACGGATATTGTCGGCACGGTTTCACAGGGGGTGGTCACTTATAACGTAAAAATTGGATTCAACGCGAACGACGAACGGATTAAACCCGGTATGAGCGTCACCGCCGAAATAACCACCGATATAAAAGAAAACGTTTTAATGGTGCCCGCGAGCGCCGTTAAAGCTCAAGGCCGAATGCGCTATGTGGAAATAATAGATCAAACCGCTACTGGTCGGGAGGGCTTGGCGCAAACCGCTCCGGGCGTGGTTTTACCGGCGGCGCCCCGCCGCCAGCCGGTGGAAGTGGGCTTGGCTGGAGAAACTAATGTCGAAATTGTTGGCGGTCTTAACGAAGGCGACAAAGTGGTCGTAAGAACTATCGCGCCTTCGGCCGCTACTCCCGCGGCGCCCAGCCTATTCGGTTCCCCGACGAGCGGAAACAGGGGCGGCGGGGGGAATATACGAATTCCCAGATAGTTTAACGTCAGATTACTATTTCGCTCCTCAGGGAGGAGCCCTTCGCCCCACCCTATCTTAATTAAATAAACCTCCCCGAAGTCGCTCAACAGCAATCTGACATTATTTAATAATGATTGAAATCAAAAATATCACCAAAACATACAAAACCGGGCCGATGGAATTTCAAGCTCTCGCCGGAGTGAGTTTTAAGATTGCCAGCGGCGAGTTTGTGGCCATTATGGGGCCGTCGGGTTCGGGCAAATCAACTTTAATGCATATTATCGGCGCTTTGGATAAACCCACCACCGGCCAATATTTTTTGGGCGGCCAAAACATGTCGGCTTTGTCCGAAAACGAACTCGCCGATATTAGAAAAAATAAAATCGGGTTTGTGTTCCAACAATTCAATCTTTTGCCCCGCACGTCTGTTTTAAGAAACGTAATGTTGCCTTTGGTTTATGCCGGCCTTAACAGCGCCGATCGGAAAGTTCAGTCGGAAATCGCCCTTAAGGCGGCCGGTTTGGATGAAAGCCATTTTAAGCATATGTCTAACCAGCTTTCCGGCGGCCAGATCCAGCGGGTGGCCATTGCCCGGGCTTTGGTTAACAACCCCGCTTTGATTTTGGCCGACGAACCCACCGGCAATTTAGATTCCAAAACCGGCGAGATTGTGCTTAACACCTTCAAAAAACTAAACCAAGAACAAGGCCGAACCATCATTCTTATTACCCACGAACGCGACGTGGCCCAACACGCCCGCCGCGTAATTCATATTAAAGACGGCTTGATTGAAAGCGACACAGGCCAGTTATAAAGTGAGAGAAATATCGTTCCGAGCTGCCTCATGGAGATGACCGAATACTACAATTGAGAGGCCTCCATGCCGGCTGCGAGGAATGATATTTCTTGAACGTAAAATGAATCTAAAAGATATTTTCTACGAAACCTATACCGCTTTAGCCGCCAATAAAGTCAGATCGGGTTTAACTATTTTAGGCATTGTTATCGGCATCGGTTCGGTTATTGCCATGGTTTCCATAGGCGAGGGCGCCAAAGTTCAGATCCAAACTTCTATTGAAAGCTTAGGATCCAATTTGTTAACGATTCTGCCGGGCGTGGTCCAGCCCGGGCGGGGTATAGTTTCTTCGGGCCGGGGCGCGGCTCAAACCTTAGATAACGACGACAGCGAAATCATCCAAACTATAGATGGCGTGGCCGCGGTGGCGCCGGAGGTTTCGCGCCGGTTCCAGGTGATCGCTCCCACCGGCAACAACACCAACACCACCGTGACCGGGGCCGACCCCGTTTTTATGAACGTGCGCAATCTTGTTTTAGCGGAGGGTTCGTTTATAACCGATAGCGGAGTAAGAGGTTTGGGGCGGGAAGCGGTTTTGGGCGCTACAGTGGCCCAGGATCTTTTTGGGGAAGGCGCCCAGGTGGTGGGCGAGACCATAAGAATAAATAGAATAAATTTTAGAGTGATCGGCCTTTTAGAACCCAAAGGCGGGTTTGGTTTTTCTGGGCCGGACGATATGATTATTGTGCCTGTAACCACTATGCAGAAAATTCTGGCGGGTGTGGATTATCTTTCCACTATTTCGGTCAGCGTAACCGATAAAAACCGCATGAACGAAGTCCGCGACAGCATCAACGCCATTCTTACCGAAAAACACCGCGTGGACGAACCGGATTTTTCCATTATTTCGCAGGAAGATATTTTAGGCACGCTCTCGCAGGTCATAAACACGTTTACAATGTTTCTGGCTTCCATCGCCGGAATTTCGTTGGTGGTGGGCGGCATCGGCATTATGAATATGATGCTGACCACCGTAACCGAACGCACGCGCGAGATCGGTTTGCGTAAAGCCATCGGCGCCACCAAAAAAGACATCAATCGCCAGTTTCTGGCCGAGGCGGTTTTACTTACTTTTGTGGGCGGATTTTTAGGCATCGCTTTGGGCTGGGCGATATCATTTGGCGTCACTGCCTTGGGCTTGGTCCAAACCAGCGTTTCACTTTATTCCGTATTTTTGGCTTTCGGCGTCTCGGCCGCCATCGGCATCATTTTTGGTTATTACCCCGCCCGAAAAGCTTCAAGTATGAATCCTATTGATGCGCTTAGATATGAATAGAGTTAAATCCCACTTGCCCCGTAGTGAACACGAAGTGTTCTACTATCGGGGTAGACGCGTTAAGATATGAGTAGTTATGCGTAAATATTTTTTGTTGATTTTAATTTTTTTAGGTGCGGGGGTGTGGTGGGCGCAAAATATCAAACACCGAGTGTTTGATATAGATATTAAAACTTCGGTTGCTATTGTCGGAACAACTGTCAAAGAAGATTCTCCGTACGTTCAAATCAACAACCTTAAAATTCCGGTGGAACTGGCGAAAACCGAAGCCGAGGTTCAAAAAGGGCTTTCAGGCCGGGCATCGTTGGGCGCGGATCAAGGTATGTTGTTTATTTTCGCCCAACCAGATTATTACCGCTTCTGGATGCCCGACATGCGTTTTCCCATAGATATAATTTGGATAAACGAAAATAAGGTGGCGGGAATCAGCCAAAATGTGTCTAACGAATTTGATCCTAAAAATCCTAAATTCTATATACCACCCCGGCCGGCCGACAAAGTTTTAGAGGTAAATGCCGGTTTTGCCGAAAATAAAAAAATAAAAACAGGGGACAAGATAATTTTTAACAATGTTGATTTTACCGGCTCAAACCCAAGATAAGGAAATTTGGAACAGTTTTGTAAGTGAAAACTACCCGCCCATCGGCGCTTTTATGGCCTCGTGGGAATGGGGCGTTTTCCAGCAAGCCCTGGGACGGAAAATAGACAGATATTTTATTACCGCCGAAAATAAAACCGTAGGCGCGTTTACCGTAGTCCATTGCCAACTGCCTTTGGGCCAACAGTACGGCTACGCGCCGCGCGGGCCGGTTCTAAACCGAGATTTTTTTAACACTCCGGAAAAAATAAATAATCTTTTTAAGTTTATTGAACGCTGGGCCAAACAAAATTTTCCCGGTTTTATTTTTTTGCGCCTAGAACCGCCACTCGGTTCGGAAACAATAATCACAACCAAAGGGTTGATCCGTCCGGATTATTACATCCAACCGCGCCGCAACTTGGCCATCAACTTAAACAAAACCGAAAACGAAATACTGGCCGAATTCCATTCTTCCACCCGATCCAATGTTAAAAAAGCGGAGCGTAAAGGCGTAACGGCCGAAATTAAAAAAGAAATGTCGCCGGACGGCTGGAACCATTTTTTTAAGATGGCCGATGAAACTATGGCCCGCAACGAGGGTAAAAATATTTACCCCGGCCGGGCTTATTTTGAAACCATGCTTAAAACCGTGCCTTATGTTGACGATGCCCGGGACGGGGAGTTATCGCTCGGTTTTTTTTGCGGCCGGCACGAAGGCCGTATGGCGGCCATGAATCTAGTGTTGTTTTTTGGCCGAACAGCCACCTACCTTTTTGGCGGATCGTACACCGCCGAACTTTCTTCTAAGGTAACCACCTATTTGCATTGGCGGGGAATGGAAGAAGCCAAAAAAAGAGGATATAAATATTACGATCTTGGCGGCATAGACGAAAAACTTTGGCCGTCGCTGACTGTTTTTAAGCGGCGTTTTAAGGGCGAGGAATTTGAATACTTGGGCAATATAGATGTGGTTCTTAACCCTTTAGGTTATTGGGTTTACAATATAATTAGAAGAATAAGAAAAAGCGGTTAAGAACGTTTTTGGTTAATAAAAGGTGTTAGGAAAACGCCGCCGATCAAACCGCCGGCGGTGTTGCTGATAATATCCAACCAGGTGTCGTTGGCAGTTTTGGCGAAAGAAAAGTCAAAATAATTTTGCAAAGCGTATTCCAGCATCTCGTTAACCGTGCCCAGCGAAAGCGTTATTAAAAAACTGAACACGAAAAATTGGAACTTGCTTACATTCAACCCAGTGTCTTTAACCACCAAAAAACAAACCAGAAAACTCAAAAACCCGCCGCCAAAAATATGTAAAATCCTGTTGCTTAGTTCTAAATCGCGGATGCCGGAACTGCCGACAAAAATTAAAAAAGAAAGCGCAACCGTCAAGACAACGGAATACAAAGATTTTCGGCCGGGGGCCGGCGAGACACCATTAAAAAAAGCCGGAAACAGAAAATAAAATAAAAAATAAGTTGCCACCCACCCTAAAAGCACTAAAAACAGGTACATATTTAAGTTTGTTTTTAATTTTTTTATTATTGGATAAAATCCATCAGCTGCGGGACCACCGCCTTTTGCGGTGCAAGCTGGATTCGAACCCCCGCCTTCCGCGGGGTAAACAAGATACCCTCCTTTTCATCCCGCCACAGGCGGGACAAGCAGGGAGGTGTCCTACTTCACCCCGCCAAATTTATTTATTCCCATCCAAAGCTGCGGGACCTGGATTCGAACCAAGATACCCTCCTTCAAAGGGAGGTGTCCTACCATTAGACGATCCCGCAGCTTTGGAAAGGAATTTTTTAAAAGCGTTACCGCTTTTCCAACTTTTGATTAATTTTTCTAATTTTCTTGCTTCAGCAATAGAATCAAAAACCTTGTTATATATAATTTCCCAAGGTTTTCCGTGTTTCGTTGAATATACATCACCTTTATTGTGCCTTATTAATCTTTCGGAAGGTGATAATACAGTGATTCCGGTATAATATCTGTCTTTTTTATTTTTAAGTATGTAAAGATGCGGCATTAAATTTGGCGGGGCAAGTTAGACGATCCCGCAATATTATAAATTAAAATATCATGGTTTCAATTTTTGACCTAACTTCATCTATAACCGACATATCAACCTTATCAATAAATTCGACTTTTCTGGCTTTCCAATCGGCGCTTTTTAAATGATCTGCCAAAATAACGCCCGAGAACTTTCCTGCTTCTACCCAAACTTCAAATGGGTAATGCTTAACCTTTTTTGTAAGGGGGCACACTAAAGCTAGCCGGGATAATTTATTATATTTTTCTGGAGAAACAACCAAAGCCGGCCGTCGGCCACCCTGCTTATGACCTAAAACAGGATCAAAATCAATCCAAACCAAATCACCTCTATCGGGTATGTAAGATTTAGTTACCATATCTCTCTGCCTACGGGCCTGCCCCAGTTGGTTTCCTTATGTCTATTTTTTGGAGTGATTTTAGAGAGTAATTCTTCCAAAGTAAACTTTCTTTTGAGTTTTGATTTTGGTTTAATAATTATATTTTTGGCTCTAGGAATAATATCAACTTCCACACCCTCGGCAAGGTTTAGTTTTTTTGTTACTTCTTTAGGGAAGCGGACAGCCAAACTATTACCCCATTTTTGAACTTTGGTAGACATAATATAAATAATTTAGTATATACGTAAGTATATACTAGGCTTTATATATTGCAATACCTGTTTTTAATTTAATAGATAAACAAAAAAAGCGGCGGAAATAATTGCCGTGATAATAAAGAAAGCAAGCAGGGTATAGCCGAACAAAGAAACGGCTTCTTTTTTATTACCATCTAAATACCATAAGATCGGCCGGCCGAATATTAAAAAGCCCGCCACCGAAGCGGAAAACACCAAAAGCGAGAGCATTAAAATGGGAGCGAAAAGAGTGTCTTCGGTTTTGTTAAAATCAAGGGCTTTGGGGACGTAAAATAAAAAGGAGGAAATTAAAACTATGTAAGCCGTGGTTAAACATGCGTTAAGAACGGCATTTTTGGCGATTTTGTTTTTCATAATTCTTATAACTCAAGCGGCTAAGGAGTGGTTTTGAAAATACAATTGAACTACGCATCAAAAAAGGATAAGATTAACGGGAAAATAGACTCAAATGAAAAAGATAAAAAACAATAAGCAAATAGTGATTTATCAGGCAAAATCCGGGAATATTGAGCTTCGGGGCGATTTTGATAAAGAAACAATTTGGGCATCACAAGCTGAAATTGCCAAAATTTTTAGTGTCACACCACAAAATATTACACTTCATTTACGTAATATCTTTAAAGATAACGAACTTGATATAAAATCAACTTGTAAGGAATCCTTACAAGTTCAAAAAGAAGGTGGCAGGGAGATCAAGCGTAAAATAAAAGTATATAATCTTGATATTATTATCGCTATCGGTTATCGGATTAACTCTGTTGTTGGTACCAAGTTTCGCCAGTGGGCAACTAAAACTTTAAGGGAACATCTTCTTAAAGGTTATACCATAAACCGCAAGCGTATTAGTCAAAATTACGATGAGTTTATGAAAACTGTTAATGATGTTCAAATGCTTCTACCCGAACATATAACCCTTGACCCTAAAGCGGTTCTTGAACTCATTAAAGAATTTGCCAGCACGTGGGTGTCACTTGATGCTTACGATAAAGAATCCCTTGCAGTTGTTGGTACAACTAAAAAAGCAATCAAACTTACCGGAGCAGAACTGGCCAACACCATACGGACTCTTCGTTTGGAATTAATCAAAAAAGGCGAGACCACGGAAATATTTGCTCAAGAGAAAAAAGAAGGGAGCGTTGAAGGAATAGTAGGTAATATAATGCAGTCATTTGACGGTAAACCACTCTACATAAGTATTGAAGAAAAAGCTGCACATCTATTGTATTTTATGGTTAAAAATCATCCTTTCACGGACGGCAATAAACGTTCCGGCGCCTTTGCTTTTATTTGGTTTATTCGCAAGTTTGGAGTTAAAGGCACGCGGAACATAAACCCATCCAGTTTAACAGCACTCACGCTTCTTATTGCCGAAAGCGATCCAAAGAAAAAAGAACAGGTTGTCGCGCTAATAACCCAATTACTAAAATAATATAAAGCTTAATCGGCTCAACATCGTTGAGCCGTTTAGGGTTGAACTTGGGACCTAAAGGGGGTAGTATAAAAATATTAAAAATCATGCCGATGAATCACGAACCAGACGAATTTTTAGATCTTGTGGATGAAAACGACAAGGTTATAGGCAGGAAAAAAAGATCAGAGGTTTACACCGAAAAACTTTCCAATTTTCGGGTAGTAAATGCTTTTGTTGTAAATTCTAAAGATGAAATCTGGATACCCCGCCGGACGGCCAATAAGCGTATGTTCCCTTTGTATTTGGACATGAGTATGGGCGGGCATGTGGAAAGCGGCGAAAGCTATGAAAATGCTTTTAAGCGCGAAACGATGGAGGAATTGAACATTGATACCGGGAAAGCCCAAACCCGCCTTCTAGGGCATTTAAGCCCGCAAAAAGATGGTGTTTCGGCAAATATGAATGTGTACGAAATCAAAACAGACGAAACACCCAACTATAATCACAACGATTTTACCGAACACTTTTGGCTAACCCCTCAAGCCCTTTTTGAACGCATCGCCAACGGCGAAAAAACCAAAGGCGACCTGCCTAAATTGGTTAGGATTTTTTATTGGTTGGACCCTAAAGAATTTGATAAATTTATAGGAAAAGCAAATAAAACATATCAACAGTTTTGTATATGGTTTAACGCAAACAATGAATTTTCTAAACACCAAGATCGATGGAATTCCATTATTTCAAAAGGTGGATGTAAATATAAAAATTTTTGGGAAGTCATTATCGCGTCAGTTCAGCATACATGGATTCTTGGAGTAGCAAGACTCCTTGATACCGCATATGCTTCATTTGATAAAAATAAAAAGAAACCTCGACTATCTTTGGAGTATATATTGCAGAAACTTAATAACCATAATCTGACTACCAAAATACATAATGAACTGCTAGAATTTCAATCATTTAGTAATTCTATTAAAAAACATCGGATAAATGTTCTTGCGCATAATGATATTAATTTTGAACCATCAAAAATAGAGGCCGGAGTCGAAGATTTTTTCGAATGGCTCGAAGATAGTATTTCTGAAATTAAAAAATATCCCCATCTTGCTGCATGTAAAACAATTAACTTGAAACACACGGAAGAATTATCTAAAAATGGAGTAAAAGAAGTATTTGAAAACATTTTAGCGGGAGAAAATTAAAACATTATAAAAACATACAGTTGAGCTGATTGTGGTTGAATTTAGGGCTTAGAGGGGGTAGGATGAGAGTATTCTTAAGTGTGTTAAAATGAAATAATTTATGGAACAATCTATAGAAAAAAGATTCCCGCGCGGAGTAGAAACTGTAAGCTCCGCTATTATGCAAAAAGATGGAAAAATTTTACTCACAAAATCTCCAAAATGGTCTAATAAATGGTTATTGCCCGGAGGGCATATTGAGGCGGGGGAGTCGATTTTAGAAGCAACTGTTCGGGAAGCGCAAGAAGAAACTGGGTTAAAGCTCAAACCTATAAAAATTTTAACTTTTGGAGAGCTTATTGATTCAAAAGACTTCCATCGTCCGGCGCATTTTATCTATTTTGATTGCATTTTTGATGTTATTGGAGGTGAGTTGAAATTACAAAAAGACGAACTAACGGAGTCAAGATGGTTGACGCCCTCAGAAGCATTAAAACTAGAACTTGTTGAAACTTATCCCGAAACTCTGCAAAAATACATTGAGTTTTTATCCGATTAACTAAAATCGCGTAAAAAATACCCTTCGATTTTACATCGAAGGGTTACTAGACCAAAAACTAATCTTCATCATCCTCGTCGTCATCATAATCATCGTCATCATCGCTATTATTCGGTCCAACCCAGACCTTGCCCGCTCCACCGCAAGAAGAACATGGAACATTACAATACTGAGACGTCTCAGCAGCTACAGTACATCCATTACAACGGCATGTACCACTACCACCACAATGAGCGCATCTGACAATCTCTCCAATGGGTATAAATTGATTATATGAAAGGCTATATTTTAAACATAGAAAAAATAACTTTAGAAAACGAAAATTTTAGAAAGGTTTTATATACCGCTAAAAACAGCCAGCTGGTGGTGATGCGCCTAAAACCGGGCGAGGAGATAGGCGAGGAGGTGCATCAACTGGACCAGTTTATAAGATGCGAGGCCGGAACGGGACAAGCTGTTTTAGACGGAGTGGAACATGCTATAAGCGACGGGTTCGCCGTGGTGGTTCCGGCCGGCGCCAAGCATAATATTATAAACACATCCGCAATGGCGCCATTAAAACTCTACACAGTTTATTCTCCACCCAACCACCGCGACGGCGTGGTTCATTTAACCAAAACCGACGCCGAAGCCGACGATGAATCTTTTGATGGCCGGACCACGGAATAGTATTGACGCAACACCGATACATAGGTATCATCCCAATCAACAGTTCTTTCCACCGCAGACCAACAAAGGAGTCAAAAATATGATAAGAAAGATGTTGGAATTGGTAGTGCTTACTGAAACCAAGCTGGTTGTTCTTTCCGTAGTTTTTTATGTAACCAGTATTTTTTGTTTGAGTGCTATGTGTTTAGCTATTTTTGACAACGCAAAGTTATTGGCTGTTTCTCTGGCTTTTTTTTCAGGGTTATCAATGCTAATCGGCACATGGTGTATGGTTATGTTGGCTCTCTACCTGGTTGATGATGAAATTAGGCGAGCCACACTTTGGAACACGCCTATCACACCTAGAAGATGATATCCACCGGCCGCGTTTGACGCGGCCTTTTTATTCCCCGCCCTTGGCAACCAAGGGCGGGGATGACTCCGCTATAAGATCATATATAAGATCACACTATACACTATCTTACTATTTATCCTACGATCGTATGGTTGATAGTAAGATAAGAATAAAAAATATGCACGGTAAATCAAGGTTCACCCTGCTTAAAAGGCACGGCGCCAGCCGCCTCGGGGCGGCTTACTTCTAACAGGGTTGACAAGATATTAGTACGGGTATATAATAGAAAGATAATCAAATCTCATCGGTTTTTGGCGTTTTAAGGGTTAAAATCCTAAAAAATAAGCTTTAAGGGCTTTTGTCTGGAAACTCGTGAGCAAGGGCAATTAGCCCATAAAGCATATATGAGAAGCTTCAATAATAGAGGCCCCCGTAGGCCGTTTTCAACTAGAAAATTTAATAACCGTCCGCCCCGAAGAGGCGGCAATGGGCAGATCGGCCAATATATAAACCCGGCTAGGTTTATTAACAAAGCGGTCAGCGTGGAAGAAAGCGCGGAATTTATACCCCAACATAAATTCCAAAATTTTAATATTGACCCCGCCTTAAAAAGCAACATTCTAAACAAGGGTTACAAATTGCCCACGCCTATTCAAGACAAGGCCATTCCGCATCTTTTGAACGGAGAAGACATTGTGGGCATCGCCGACACCGGCACCGGAAAAACGGCCGCTTTTTTAGTTCCTTTAATAAACAAAATTTTATTAAATAGAAGCGAAAAAGTTTTGATCGTGGTGCCCACCCGGGAACTGGCCATACAAATAGATTTTGAACTTAAATCTTTAACCAAAGCGCTGCAGGTATATTCCGTTTATTGCGTCGGCGGCATGAGCATCGGCCGGCAGATTTCCGAACTGCGTAGCCGCCATAATTTTGTTATCGGCACGCCCGGCCGGCTAAAAGATCTTATAGCCAGAAAAAACATTTTCCTTTCGGAATTCAAAACGATTGTTCTGGATGAAGCCGATCGGATGCTGGATATGGGTTTTATCAACGACATCCGCCTGATTATGGCGGGCCTGCCCAAAACCAGGCATACGCTTTTCTTTTCGGCCACTTTGTCGCGCGAAATAGAAGGTATGATTTACGAATTTTTGCGCGAACCGGTTAGAATTTCGCTAAAAACCCGCGACACTTCGCAAAACGTGGAGCAAAACGTGGTCAAGGTGGAAAAAGGAACAAACAAACTGGAAGTTCTGCGTGGTTTGCTTAACCGGAAAGAATTTAATAAGGTTCTTGTTTTCGGCCGAACCAAGCACGGCGTGGAAAAACTTTCCCGAACATTGGTTCAAATCGGTTTTAGAGCTGATTCTATTCACGGCAATAAAAACCATTCCGGCCGGCAGCGCGCCTTAACGGCCTTTAAGAACAACCGCGTGCAGGTTTTGGTGGCCACCGACGTGGCGGCCCGCGGTTTGGATATTCCCAACGTGAGCCATGTCATCAACTTTGATTTACCCAATACATACGAAGACTATATTCACCGGATCGGCCGGACCGGCCGGGGCGACCAACGCGGCACGGCGTTAACTTTTATAGACTAACGTCTTAAATTAGAAAAACCATTACTCCGACGGGTAGGCATGGAAAAAACAAAACATTGGTTTGAGCGACTTCAAGGAGGTTCCAGTTAAATTATAAAGAGGGAGGATGCAAGTGCTCCTCCTTGCAGGAGCGAAAACTAATGTTTTGTGATTTTAATTTAAAAAAATGTTAGTAGACGACGTAAAAATAAAAATAAAAGCGGGTAACGGCGGCCGGGGCGCCGTCGCTTTTAATAAAAATTTAATGAGTTTGGGGCCGACCGGCGGCGACGGCGGCAATGGCGGCAGTATTTATTTTGAAGGCGTTTCCAACTTAAACGCTTTGGCCCAGTTTAGATACAAAAAAGACATAAAAATAAAAAACGGCGGAAATGGAAAACCGCAATTTAATGACGGCGCCAGGAGTGAAGATTTGATCTTAAAAATTCCCATCGGCGCTGTTATAACCAACTTAGACACCGGTGAAAGTTCCGAAATCACCAAGGTGGGCCAGCGGGTGCTGGCCGCGAAGGGTGGCCGGGGCGGCAAAGGAAATTTTCAGTTTAGGTCTTCTATAAATACCACGCCGATGGAGTTTCAAAAAGGCCTCGCGGGCGAATCTTTTAGCATCCGCCTGGAATTAAAACTTATCGCCGATGTGGGTTTGATCGGTTTGCCCAATGCCGGAAAATCAAGCTTGTTAAACGAACTTACGCGCGCCCGCAGCAAAGTGGCTAATTACCCCTTTACCACATTGGAACCCAATCTGGGCGCCTATTACGAACTTATTTTAGCCGACATTCCGGGTATAATTGAAGGCGCTTCGCGGGGTAAGGGATTGGGCGTAAAATTTTTGCGCCATATTGAACGCACTAAAATTTTGTTCCATTTAATCTCGGCCGAGTCGGAAAATTTGGCCGGGGATTATAAAATTATCAGAAACGAATTAAAAACCTACGGCGGCAATTTATCTAAAAAACAGGAATACTTATTTTTAACCAAAAGCGATTTGGTTGCCCCCGCGGAGCTTAAAAAGAAACTGGCCAGCTTAAAAAAGACAAATAAAAACATTCTCGCCCTATCCATCCACGATTGGGACAGTTTGGAAAAAGTAAAAAAGATTCTCAACAAAATTCAGGAAGAAAAATAAAAAAGAGGCCGCCGAAGCGACCTCTTTGTTTTTACAAAGAACTGACTTGAAAGAACCTAGTTGCCGAATCCGCCGGCGGCCGTTTGGCTGAAGCTGGCGCCTCCCTGGCTGGCCCGCACCGCGGACTGGCTGAACACGTTAAACGCCCTCCGCAACTCCGAGGGCGTATTGCCCGGGGTGAGGATCCACTCGTCCTCAATCCCCATCTCGCTGAACACCCGGCGGAAATCCGTACTTCCGCCGTCGTCGATACCCATGCCCGCGATGATGTGGCCCTCGGTCTTCAGCATGTCCCGAACGATAGCCCGAACGCTCGAGGGGTTTTGCTGACGCGAGTGTTCATCGGCGCCATCCGTGATGATCAGGGTGACCGCCCGGCAAGGCACGCCGTTGTCCTCGAAAGACTGAACCTTCGCGAGCACAGTGCCAAGCAGAACAACTGACTGGTCGTAGAGCGGCGTGCCCTTACTGGGATCGTAGTTGTGGCTGTCCATCCGCACCACCTGGTCAAGGGGCGCGAAAGGATACAACACGAACCCGTTGAGATACCGGCAGTGTACAAGGATACCGTCCTTCTGCTTGGAACCGCCGAGAGAGTCCAGGACAAGGTTGTGACCGTCCCGGACATGCTGGGCGTTGCCGGCAAACCGGATGGAACCGGAATCGTCCGGCATCATGGTAACGAGCGTGACCTCGCTCGCCTTGACATCATCGACATCGACGCCGATGCCCATCTGAATCTGCTCGCCAATGTCGGCGATGTTGATGGCACCTGCGCCAGCCGGAGACAATGTTCCGTCCTCCTTGGCGCTGTTGAGCAATGTAGCCACGCTTTGACCGGAACTGCTTGGCTTACCCACAGCTGACCTCCTTCTGGTTTAGGAGTTGGGTTGAGAATCACGGCTAGGCGGCAACATTCATGCCCGGCCACGACTCGATTGGCTCGGTAGAATTCACGACGTTCATACCGGCGGCGGCGTAACGCTGGAGCGCCTCCTCCGCCTGATCGGTGAAATCCACGAAGAAACCGCCCTTCGGATTCGGAACCGCCACCGCCGAAGTGCAGTCCCTGAGAACATAGACTTTCTTGGCCAGACCCGGATCCTGGGTGAGGATCTCGGCCAGGAAATGATCAATGGACGACTTCACGCAGTGGCTCGCGGCCTGACCCGCGATAACCAAAGCATCAGCGTCCATGAGACTCTGGATGAATCTGACATTCTTGGATCCCAGAACCCCAGAACCGTCAAAACGAAGCGTCACCTCCGGGCTGAAGACGGAATAGTTTTCCGTGAGCGGATTACCGCCCTTCACTTCGGCCTCGGACTGCATCTGGCGAACATACGAATGAAACATCCTGGCTTCCTGAATGACGCCGACCAGTGTGTGGCCGTCGGAACCGAGCATGCAATGTTCGGGCCAGATGTAGAGCTGGTAGCGCCCGCCTTCCGCGAGTTTCTCGCAGTAGAACCGCACCTGCTTCTGGAGCCAGGTGTAATTGCCATTGCAGAGGAACCCGGCAACCGCCGGGTTCGGCGCCGCCTTGCCGACGGGCTTGCCCAGGCGAAGAATCGTGAGATCCGCCGAGATCATATCGTGGGGCTGGAGGGGATTGCCATCCGCATCCACCCAGAACGACGGGAAAAAGATCTGGAAAGGAAAGTGCGTATCCAGGGTCGGGGTGATGTGCGTCAGTACGTGGATGTTCTCGTAGATGAACCTCGCGATTCGGCGACTGTCGTCAACCGCGCCGGTTCCGCTTCGTCCGCCGACGTAGAGCGTGCCTTCGGGAAAACAGAAGTCGCGCTGCCCGTCGATGATCAGCAGGTGAACTTTGAACCGATCGCCCGCGGCGGCTTTGATGTTAAGCTGTCGCCGGTAATCCTGCGCCGAGGTAAACAGGTCGCGAAGATTGGGCGAGTAACTCCACCTGACGGCGTTGGCGGGATCGTAGAAACTGGGCAACTGCGGAGTGCGAGCGCGAACCATTTCTGGCTCCTTTCGGTGATGAGATGTGATCGTTCTTTTATTACCTGATGGTCAGACGCCATATTTCATGCGTCCCAACCACCATAAGGCCGATTTTATCTACAAACAGGTGCCGGCCGGTATGCACAAACCGAGCGGCATCAGGAAATTCTTTTTCCACGGCTAGCGTGTTGCCAAAAGATTTCACCCTGACGATACCGTCGTCGGTCGCGACCAAAAGAAAATCGTTGATGGCGCACTTTCCACGAATTTTTCCAAGCCAAGATCCGTCGTCAGCTTCGGTTTCGGCTTGGGCTTCAACAGTGCCGTCGTAACGGATAAGGAAACAGGAGTTTATCGTTTGGCCGCCCATGCGGCTGGAGATAATAAACCAAATCATGTCTTTGCCAAAAAGACAGGTGGAATCAATGAGCTGCCCTTTGAACGGCCTTAAAGTCAAATTGCTGTTGATGCCTTTTCTTTCGGTGTTAAAGATAAAACACTGGCTTAGACCGCCGGCCCGATAAAATCCAAAGCCGACTCGCGGCCCAACCCAAAACAAAGTTTGTTGGCGGAGCACATCGCCGACAATTTCATGAAAACCAACACCGAGTTTGCTGGTGCGTTTGATCTGGCCGTTGCCTACCCAAAAAACATTCCGTTCATTCGCATCAACCGCCGGCAACGACCCAAGAGCGTCCACGGCAATTGTTTGGGGCGTCTGTTCGCCAGCAGTGAACACAGAAGCGGTATTGCCGTTGGCGATCACCGTATCTGCAGAACGAATACGGAAACGGGCATAGGGATCCAGCGCACTAGCCGCAACAACTGAACCGTCTTCACGACGATATTCTTTGTCGTGATGGTAAAGCCATTTCAACGATCCTCCTTGGGAAACAGCGAAGATGACCTGGCCTTCGGTCCGGAAGATTCTTTCTCCAGAAACGGTTCCTGTGGACACGGCTGTCACCGCCTGTGGGATTATCACTTTGCATTTGGGACAGACGTTGCGAGCGTGAATAGTGCCGCAGGTGTTGCAGGTTGTCCAACGAAGATCGTCAAGAAGTTGTCGGGGAATCGGCATCCTATAGTCTTTCTCAAAAACATCAAAGAAGTATTGCAAGAGGCCATCAGATAAAACACTGAAATGGCGCGATGGTCTTGGGTAGCGCACTTCCGGATGAAACACGGTAATACGGTGAAGCGGCCGCACATTGTGAGCCACTTTTTTGGACTGATTTTTGGGCTTGTAAACCCCGCCGTAAGGTCCGCCCGAAATACAAAGCAGGGTCTGCATCAACATAACCGCAAACGCGTACCAATCCGACATTTCATTGTGGGGCTTGGAAAGCAGTATCCTATCCTGGTGCAATGCGCATAAGAGCGGATCCACGAATCTCTCCGTGAACACTCGACACAGAAATTGGCCGAACTGGCCGCTGTCCGCGTCAATAACATACACTTCCTTACCTTTCACAAGAATGTTTAAGTCGTTGGCATCGCCAAAGACATATCCTTTTTTGTGAGAACTGTGAAATATAGAGTAAAGATTTCTGCAAACATCCGCCACAACATCGTCGGGAATTCCGCTTTCGCGGAAGTTAACTTCGCTGTACCGCAGGAGCACTTCCGCTCCCTTTACAAATACCATGGTATAACCGACCACAGTACCATTGCGATCATACGCAAGTTCTTTTGGAACAATAACTTCTTCGGGGAGCCCGCTGGGAAAAGCCGGAAGTTTTCTTTGGTGTTCGGCAATCCGCTCCCGAGCCCCGTTTTGTTCGTGGGGCAAACCTATGTAGTCGGGATGGTCGGGCGGTTTGAAAATCTTTAACGCCGTTCCGCCGTCAATATCATAGACGTCGGCTTCGCCTCCTTTGCCAACTGACTTGTCGGGATCAAGCCGAAATCTTTTTTTGGCTGGACCGATAAAGACCTCGCTGATCATGGCCGCACCTCTTTTTTCCAGTCGGGATCGCGCCTGATGACAACCAAAGTTGTATCGTCAGCCAAAAGACCGTTGGTTACCCGTGCTTTGTTTCCGGCAACAACTTCGGCACCCTCTTTGCCTATAAGCGCCAGTCGCCGCCGAACGGCATCGCTGTTGGTAAAATAATGGTCGTCGGTCCAAAACTGGCTTATACTTCCGACCACTTCCTCGCGGTGCGGCAGATTTTTGTCGGCCAACGCAATCAAATCAAGAACGCCGTCACATCCCAAGATCAAACTTTCCAGTTCGTCTATTAGGATAATCCGATTCACTTGAATCTTAAGAAGTTCCGGCTGATCAACCGTTAACGATGAACCGGTGAGGTTGTAGGCAAGATACGACGGGGCATTGTTGGGAAATGGTCCGAGTTGGATTATTTCTCCGTTCAGCACAAAAACCCCATCCCCAAGGGAAAACAAAAACACATCCCAAGGGGTGATAAGCGCGCCCACCAGCGTGAACAGAAAATAGTCGTTGATCGTTTTGGAAAAACTCTCTCCCATTGACGATGCCAAAACAGCAATCTGACTCAGGATAAGAGTTTTTACACGTTCCCAATCAATCCCAACTTCTTTTTCGGGTTGGGATAAAAGTTGTCCGACATACCGTTCTCCAGCTTCGGCTATAAACTGAACCACGAGCCGTGCCGATATTTTAGCGCCCACTTCGCTGTGGGCGCCACTGCCACAACCATCGCAAACCACCGCTGCCAGACAATTATCCGTCTGACGCCAGTGAAAAGCGTCTTGATTGTTGGTCCAACCGGGTTTTCCGGGTTTGGTATGTTCACTGCCCGGCACAGAGCCGCCGGCGATCTGAAACTCCATAATCCACCTCCTTTATCAGGAAAAGACTGTTTTTAAGCGTAATTATTGTAATTTATTAAAGATCTATCATGGTAATGTCTGACATTACTCTGAAACCAGATAATAACTAACCATTCCTTATGTTGTCAATATATTGACTATTTAATACTAATTATATATTATATAGATTCTCTGCACATTAACAAACATCAAGAAAAGGAGGGAGAAATGGATCCGAAAGACCTAGCCGAGCGTTTGCGCGCAAGTTGGGCGGAATTCAACCCGCCGGTGCGTTCGCTTTTGGATGCGGATTTTTACAAATTCACCATGGGGCAGTTTATTCACCACTATTTTCCAGACACGGAAGTCACTTTTAAGCTTATCGTGCGGGATCCCAAGATACCGATAAGCGAATTTGTGAACGAAGAAGAATTAAGACGGTGTCTGGATTACGCTATGGGCTTGCGATTTTCACCGGCCGAACTTGATTTCCTTAAAGGGATCAATCTCTACAAAAAGGGTATGTTCAAAGATCGCTATATGGCTTTTTTGGAAAAGTTCCGTCTGTCGCCCTACCAATTGAAAAAGGCAGATGGAGCGATTGAGCTTGTTTTTTGTGGACGCTGGACCAGGGTATCTTTATGGGAAACTATCGCTCTAGCCATCATCAGCGAGCTTTATTATCGGGGAGTCCTGCGAAACACGCCGCAACCCGATCTTGAAAAAATATATCAAAGAGCCGAGGCAAAGATAGTTCGCAAAATTGAGACATTGGCGGCGCAGCCGCGCGTTTCGTTGGCCGATTTCGGCCAACGGCGGCGGCACAGTTTTTTGTGGCAGGAGTTTGTGGTTGGGCTGTGCCGGAATATGTTAGGTAAAAATTTTACCGGAACCTCCAATACCTGGATGGCCATGCACCACAACTTGCCGGCCATAGGCACTATCGCCCACGAACCGGCGATGGTGTTGACCGCTCTGGCCAATTCCGATGAAAGAATGCGCCAGGCGCAGTATCATCTGTTGGAACTTTGGCAGGAAATCTATGGCCAAGGTCTGCGCGTTTTTCTGCCCGACACCTATGGTTCAGAACAGTTTTTTGCCGGAGCTCCGGAATGGCTGAAAAATTGGACGGGGCAACGGCAGGATTCGGGCGATCCCAAAGCCGAGGGTGAAAGGTATTGCCAGTGGCTTAAAGAGCACGGCGTTGACCCAACCGAACGGCTAACCATTTTTTCGGACGGTCTGGACGTAGAGCCGATGGTTGAAATCGGATCTTGTTTTGAAGGCAGGCATCAGCATGCGTTTGGCTGGGGCACACTGCTTACCAACGATTTTGCCGGCTGCGATCCCAACAACTCCAACCTTAGGCCTTTCTCGATGGTTTGCAAGGTTGTGGCGGTTCACGGCCGATCTTGCGTCAAACTTTCCAATAATCCCGGCAAAGCCACCGGGCCGAAAGAAGAAGTTGAGCGATATTTGAAAGTTTTTGGCGACAAGGGACGCAAGAATCAGACTGTTGTGGTTTAGTGTAGTACTTTTTGAAACCCAAGCGGCCGCATTGCACGCGGCCGCTTTTTTATTCACTTAAAAAACATTATATGGTATAGTTAGATTAGTTCTTTTTAACGGTAAAAACACCTAACTCAAGGAGGGTGGTATGAGATTTATTGTCCCGATTTTTACGCTTTTACTTATGATTCTGGCCGGCTGCGGGGAAAATAGTTCCCCAGTCGCAAGTGTGGAAGGTTATCAACCACAGATTGTCTACCCAGCCGCGAAAATCGCATCTCACGACAGGGCTATGCGAGAATTTTGGAGAGCATACGATCAAGCCAAGGAAGTTCTAAGGGATCTCAAACGTTATATCCCCAAAGGCACACCCAGAGACCCAGAAGGTGAAAGGCATGACACTAACATTAGGAAACTACGAAAGGATTTGGACCAAGCTAACAGGCGTCTAGACCGAGCCTTCAGGAACGTGAGAAATGATGCCAGCGCCCGGGCGGCTATGGCATCGTTTGGAGAATACATGGGGAGTGTGTTGGCTAGACTACCAAAAAATGTCTATCTTCTTATTGTGATCAATCCGTGCGACCTGCCCTGGATCGGCGAGTATCTTTGCCCGTACATGCCAGGACAAGGTATCTCCGCCTAGCGAAGAAAACCGTCTCGACAAATACCGAGGCGGTTTTTTATTTCTCCAAAACACAACTTAGGACGAGGCGGAGGCCGACAACTTTATGGACGGCGTCTTCTATTATTTTTTTATTTTTAAGATCGCTTAAACGGTCGCGGTGGAAAGAATATTTAGTGGTTAAAATCAGCGAGCTCGCGGTGGCTTCTTTGGGTTTCATACCCAATAAAAAACCGGAAAGAGAATGGTTGTGCGGTTGGACTTCTTTGATTATTTCGGCCCATTTGGATTGAATCAGGTCAAGGGTATTTGAATCGGGCGATATTGCCACCGGTTTAGAAACATTAGAATTTTGAATTTGTTTAGAAATTAGTAATTTGTCATTAGAAATTTTTATAGCGGAATCTTCAACTAGATTAGAATCAATAGTTGGGGTTGGTCTATACGATAATAAGTTTATCAGCGCCACTTCCACCGCCATCTGCGGCAGGGGATAATAGTCTAATTTTTTTTTGGCTTCGGAAAAACCGGAGATCAAAGAAACTACAAAAGGGGTAGAAAATTTTTGGACTTGACTGGCCATGATTTTATAATCTTCCTCGGCTAGTTCGTTTTTAATTTTTAGAGCGAGATCGGGCGATAAACTCACCAGCATCATTTTTCTTAAGTAATGATTGAGCGATTTTAAAAATTGGTTGACATCGTAACCATGCTCCACGGTTTTATGCAGCCAGGTTAAAGCTCCGACTGAATCTTGGGCGGCTAAAAAACCCACAAACTCTTTAATCTTGCGGTTGGAAAACAAACCTAAAACCTCTTCGGTTTGGTCCAAGGTAATTTTATTTTCCCCAATGGCAATAACCTGTCCCAGCATACCCTCGGCGTCGCGCGCCGAACCGTCGGCCTCGTGAGCTATTAAACGTAGGGCTTCGGGTTCAATTTGAATGTTTTCTTTATTGGAAACAATTTTGAGCCGATGTTCCAGTTCGGGCGCCGAAAGGCGTTTGAAATCAAATCTTTGGGTGCGCGAAATAATGGTGGCCGGCAAACGGTGGGCTTCGGTGGTGGCTAAAATAAAAATAGCGTGCGCCGGCGGTTCCTCCAAAGTTTTTAGAAAAGCGTTGAAGGCCTCTTTGGTCAACATGTGGGCTTCGTCTATTAAATAAACCTTGTATCGGCCGCTAGAGGGTCCAAAACGCACATTTTCGCGCAGGTTTTTGATTTCATCTATGCCGCGGTTGGAAGCCGCGTCTATTTCTATTAAGTCCAGCGACCGACCGGCATTAAATTCTAAGCAATTGGCGCAGGAATTACACGGAACATCCTGTTCGCCTTCGCCAACCTGCGCTTCGCCGATGGCTTCGGCAAGGCGAGGGCTTCGGCGGACGCTCAATTTATCAACAGAATTCATTTCTTGAATTCTGGATAAATTGGCGCAGTTGGCCGATTTGGAAAGTATTCGCGCGATGGTGGTTTTACCGCTGCCTCTGGGACCCGCCAAAAGATAAGCATGGGCGATTTTATTTTGCGCCAAAGAGTTTTGCAGGGTTTTAACCACATGTTCCTGCCCCACGATTTCAGCGAAGGTTTGAGGCCGGTATTTTCTGTATAAGACTAGATGATCCATATTAAATAAAACTATCCGAGAAATATCATTCCTCTTTCGTTAAAGAGAAAATACCGGCCTCGTCGAAAGGGGTCGGGGAAACTGTAGTTTCCCCGCGGAGGAAAATAGCGAGCGAAGCGAGCGCTAGAAACCGTGGGTTTCTAGGGAGCGCCAGCGACGCTGGCGCGACGGGACGATATTTTCTGTATAAGACTAGATGATCCATATGAGTAAAATATAGCATGGTATAATTTATGTATCTATGGACAGTAAAAAAGGACTGATCACTTACGCCGGGTTATTTTTTGTTTTGATCACGGCCGGTTTTTGGTTTCTAAACATCCAAAACAGCTTTAGTGTTGTTTCCAGCACCGCCCAGAACGTTATAGAAAAAATAAACCAACCGTCTTACGCCCAAAAATTAGCCAACCCGCCGCATCCCATCAAAGGCATATATATTTCGGCTTGGACGGCTAATAATCCCCAAAAAATAAAAGATTTAATCCAGTTGGTCAAAGAAACAGAACTCAACGGCGTGGTGGTGGATGTAAAAGACGCCACCGGATTTTTTACTTACAAAGTTGACCTCTCCCTCGCCGAAAAAACCGGCGCCAACAGCCACATCAAAATCCGCGATATAGATAAGTTTATAGATCAATTCCATAAAGAAAATATATATGTTATCGGCCGAGTGCAAATTTTTCAAGATCCGGTTTTAGCCCAAGCCAGGCCGGATATTGCCATTAAAGATTCTAAAACCGGCCAGCTCTGGAAAGATAATAAGAGTTTGGAGTGGATTGATCCGGCCAGCCGCATTGCCTGGCAGTACGCCGCCGATATTGCCAAAGACATGGCCGGGCACGGTTTTGACGAAGTTAATTTTGATTACGTGCGCTTTCCGGCCGACGGCGTCATAGAACGTTTAGATTTTCCTTTTTGGGATGCCATCCGCCCTAAATATGAACTCATTAGCACTTTTTTCGCCTACTTAAACCAAGATCTTAAAAACACGCCTATAGCCACCTCGGCCGATATTTTTGGCCTGGCGGCCTGGCGGGCTATGGATTTTACGTTTGATCTTAATATCGGCCAGCGGTTGATAGACGCTCTGCCTTATTTTGATTACGTTTCACCGATGGTTTACCCTTCGCATTATCCCAATAATTTTAACGGCATTAAAAAACCGGCCGCCAAGCCCTACGAAATAGTTTACGGTTCGTTAAGAACCTGGCAGGATCTTAAAGCCACCACTTCTTATAAAGCCGTTTTGCGGCCATGGCTTCAAGATTTTGATTTAGGCGGCGTAAAATACGACTCCACCAAAGTCCGCGCCCAAATAAAAGCGGCCTACGACACCGGCATAGACAGCTGGCTTCTATGGAATTCATCTAACCGCTATACCCGCGCCGCCCTTTTGCCCGAACAGCCCTAAATATGCTAAGATTTTAATATGTTTATAGACCTTTACGGCTATCAAAATCTTATTCTTTTTATCGCCAGAGTCGTTTTAGGCATCACTTTTATCAAGCATGGCTGGCCTAAGATAAAACAACCATTGGGTATGAAAACATGGCTGGCCGAAATGAGGTTTCCGGTTCCGGCGGCGCTTTCGGTGATTGTAGCCCTGGTGGAATTTTTTGGCGGTTGGGCGGTGCTGACGGGCGTATATTTGCAGGAAGCCGCTGTGTTGATTGCGGCCGATATGGTGGTCGCGACTTTTGTAAAAAGATTTAATCTTAAGAAAAACTGGGTGGACGGTTTTGAATTGGATTTAGCTCTGCTGGCGCTGGCTTTGATGCTGGCACTTTACGGCGCGGGGGATTGGGCACTGTTATAGATGGCATGTTATAAAAAGAATAGGTTCCGAACGACTTCAAGGAGGTTCCAGTTAAATTATAAAGAGGGAGGATGCAGGTGCTCCTCCTTGCAGGAGTGAGGAACCCATTCTTTTGGCTATATGGAAAAATTGATCAGTATAAAAAATTTAGGGGTGGCTTTTAACCAAAAGCCCGTGCTAAAAAACATCACCTTTGATATTAATCAGGGTGATATTTTAGCTGTTATCGGGCCGAACGGTTCGGGTAAAACTTTATTGATTCGCAGCATTTTGGGTTTGAATGAAAACTATACCGGAGAGATTGTGTGGCATCACCGTCCCGAAACCAGCTACGTGCCGCAAAAAATGGCCTTTGAAAAGGGCTTTCCTTTAACGGTAAAAGAGTTTTTCCTTTTTGAAATAGGCCGAAATCTGTCTTTTTGGAAACCCAGCTTAAAAATGGAGAACGAAATTAAAAAACGGCTGGACGAGGTTAAAATAGGCCATTTGATCGACCACCGGCTGGGCGATCTTTCCCAAGGCGAGGTTCAAAGAATGTTTATCGCCCGGAGCCTGCTGGAACAACCTAAACTTATTTTCTTTGACGAACCGGCGGCCGGCATAGACATCTCCACCGAGGCCACGGTCTACCAATTGCTTTACGATATTCATCAAAAAAACGGCCTGACTATGGTTTTGGTTTCGCACGAACTTTCGGTGGTTTACCGTTTTGCCACCAAAGTGGTTTGTTTGAACAAAGATCTTATTTGCCAAGGCGTACCTCAAGAAGTCTTGACTCCGGAAGCCTTAAAAGAAATCTACGGCCACCACCACACTTCGGTTTACAAGCATGCCCATAATTTTGAACACGACCACACCTCCTAATTTCCAATTTCTAATTACTAATTTCTAAATAATGAATCTGACTGACTTATTGAATAACTTGTACCCGATCTTAATCAGTTTATCTTTAGGCTTGTCATTGCCTCTGATTGGCGTTTTTGCGATTCTGCGCCGCGAGGCCCTGTTATCAGACGCTTTGGCTCACGTGATTCTTTTAGGCATTGCTCTCGCCATAACTTTTAAGATAAATGTAATGGTTGGCATCTTGGTTTTTGCCGGCTTGGCCGGGTTAGCTATCTATGCCGTAAAAAACCGGGGTAATTTGGGCTTAGACGCTATTGTGGGTGTATTTTTTACCACTTCGCTGGCTTTGGGCTCTTTATTAATAGAGGGCGAGGAACTTTTAGAGGCCTTTTTAGGCGATCTGGAAAAAATAACGCGGGGCGATGTTATTCTTTCCGTTATTTTAGCCGCGGTTATAGTCGCGACTTTAATAGCTAAATTTAGAGAGTTTGCTTTTATATCTTTCGCGCCGGATCTGGCCAAGGTGGACAAGCTTAACGTAAAAAAATACGAACTGTTTTTTGTATTATTGCTGTCGCTGGGCGTGGCTATGGGCATACAGCTGGTGGGCACTCTCTTAATTAGCGCCCTCGTGATAATTCCGGCGGCCACGGCCAAGATCTTCAGTTTTCAAATACGCGCCATGGCCGCGTGGAGTATGGTTTTTGGCCTAACCACAGTGTTGGCCGGTTTGGCGGTGGTTAATTTTCTCGGCTCGCCCCCCGGCCCCACCATTATTCTCGTCAGCTCCGCTATTTTCTTTTTGATATTTCTCCTACATTCCATCTTCAAAACCCATTCCTAGATAATCAGTGATATTATCTAGTTATCCACTTTTGGCCTAAACTAAGCTTAGGCCATCAAAGCTAACGCAAAATCCTGCCAATTAAATAGACATAACCATTCAGAAATTCTTGGGCGGTTAAAATTTTAGAACTCTCCGGCTGGAGTTTGTTGATTTTAACCGCCCCCTCGCGGCAGGCGATATAGAGATTTTTGGATGCATCTATAAAAACCTCTCCCGCTTTATGTTCAACCCTCAGGGTTGAACATTTTTGAATTTCAATCAGTTTAAGACGAACACTCCGACCCGTTCTATCCTTAAAAAAAGTAAAAATACCCGGCCATCTGATGTAGGCCCGCCAGAGGTTGTAAACTTCTTCGCCCGACATTTTTTGCCAATTTATTCGGCCGTTTTCTTTTTTAATCAGTTTGGTGAAAGTGGCTTGAGAATCGTCTTGAGGTTGGGGTTGGAGTTCGCCCGAGACATATCTAGGCAAATCCCGAATAATTATTTTAGCGCCTAGTTCGGCCAGTTTCGATTCCAGCGTCAGGTAGGTATCCTCACCCTCGATCATAATAGTCTCCTGAAATATCACCGGCCCGTGATCCACTTTTTCATCTATAAGCATTAATGAAACTCCGGTTTCGGTTAAACCCTGGGCCAAAGCCGTCTGAATAGGCGAAGCGCCGCGCAACTTAGGTAAGAGTGAGGGATGAACATTAATGGTTTTGAATTTAGGGATATTGATAATCTCCGCGGGCAGTATCTGGCCGTAAGCCGCTATAATCATAACGTCCGGCACCAAACCAACAATTTGAGCGGCAACGTCTTTGATTGATTCCGGTGTAACCAAACTCAAATTCAATTCTTGGGCGGCCAGGGCTACAGGAGAGGGGATAAGTAATTTTTTTTTGCCGGACGGCCGAGGCGGTTCCGCAACAACTAAAACAATCTCCCAATTGGTTTTAGACGTAATCGCTTTTAATATCGGCGCGGCGAAATCGGATGTACCAGTAAAAACAATTTTCATTTCAGATGATCAACAAATAAAACTCCGTTTAAGTGGTCAACTTCGTGCAACATCAAACGGGCCAAGATGCCTTTAGCCCGGATTTTGAATTTTTTACCGTGTGCGTCTATGGCTTTTACTGTGGCTTTATCGGCCCGGGCCAGTTCGTGCCACTTTTCGGGCAAACTCAAACAACCTTCTTCTTCCACCGCGTCTTTTTTGGAAGTTTGGGTTATGGCCGGGTTTATAAAAATAGTATGGCCGTCTTTGGCTAATTCTTCGCTGACTATAAACAGGCGGATGTTGCGGCCCACTTGCGGCGCGGCCAAGCCCACGCCGTTTTTGGCCTGGGCCAAAGTTTCTTTCATTTCTGTTATCAACGCCAAAACTGCGGGTGTGATTTTTTCAACCTCTTCCGATTTATTCCTTAGAATTTTGTTTTTCTCTCCGGTTATTATATTCAACATTTGTTTTTTTGGTTAAACCCTTTATAGCGGCAAAAAAATATCTGCCGCGCGCCTCCATAGGTAAATCTTTTTTTTCTAAAACCCTTTTGGCCAGGGCTCGCAGGTCGGATTCATAATACAGCCGGGCGATGCCCAAATAAGCGGCGAACTTTTTGGGTTCGGCCATCAAAACCGATATGTCTTCGGCCAGTAAATGCTCCTTGGAATGCAGGCGCTTGTTGGGCCGGCGATTTATTATTTCACCCAGCTTCATGATAATATTATCTCATTAAAACCTATAATAACAGGTATAACCCATGTTTTTGATTTACGCCATATCCGAAAGGATCGTCTGGCTGTTTGTTTTTATAGTAACGCGTTTTTTGGGCTCTTTTAAGGTGGTCGGCCGCGAAAACTTAAAAAACCTGCCCCGGCCTTTAATGATCGTCGCCAACCACCGCACCTATTTTGACCCGGTGATCATAGGCACTATTTTTCCGTTTTTTTCCAAATACATTCCCATTGCCTTTATGGTAGACGATAGATACTACCATAATCCGTTCCTTAAAATCTTTTTTAAGCTGACCTACACCTTTCCGGCTTATTACGGCCAGGGCTTGGATGTTTCATTGCGCGAACCGCGCCGTGTTCTAAAAAAAGGCCGGGTATTTTTGATTTTTCCTTCAGGGGAAAGGCGCGTAGCCGGGCCGGAACCGCGCCCCAAAAGGGGCGCGGCGGCGTTAGCCCTGGAAATGCCCGACCTAAAAATCCTGCCAATCTATTTTAAGTCCCACGACAATTACGGGCTTAAAACTGTTATTGTTGTAGGCAAAGCGTTTAAGCTTTCCGAGATTACATTCAGCCAGGAAGTAGGCGAAGTGGCTTTGGCTCTGGCGGATGAGATTTTTAAGTTGGCACAAACGATTCAGGCCCCCTAAAAACAATGATAATTTTACTGGTCGCGTTGCTGGAGATAATTTTACTTATTTTAGCGGCCGTTCTTTTTGCTTTTTTCATGGTGCCGCTGTTTTTTTACGGCGCGCCTTTCTTGCCTTCGTACCGCCGCCAAAAGAGGCAAATTTTAGAACCGCTTTTTGAACTGGCCCGGCCAGCGCCGGGGAGGAAATTTGTAGACCTGGGCTCGGGCGATGGGCGAGTGGTTATGGAGTTTGCCCGAGCCGGTTTTGACAGCTGGGGTGTGGAGTTTAATCCCGCTTTGGCTTGGTGGAGCCGGCTGGCCATTAAAAGGTTCGGGCTTAAAAACGCCCATATCATCAAAAAAAGTTTTTGGAAAATTGATCTGGGCAGTTTTGACATTATTTATATTTACCAATTGACTTCAATAAACGCCCTCTTGGCCGACAAATTCAAAAAAGAATTAAAAACCGGCGCCCTAATAATCAGCGCCGGCTTCTTTCTGCCTAACTTTGAGCTGGTCAAAAAAGAGGGAATCTTTTGGGTGTATAGAAATTAAAGATCGGGCGATGGTTGCCATCGCCCGATTCTGGGAACTTAAAAAAGATCGTATCGCTCAACAATCTCGTCAATCAAACCCAGCACCAGGGCCTCGTCAGGCGTGAATTTTGATCTATACTTTTCACCGTTTTGCATGAGTTCGCGCAATTGTTCTCTTGTCATCTTGGTACGCGCTAACAAAATATCCTCAGTAGTCTTTTGGAATACTTGCGCTTCCTTTATTTTCACTCTCAATACTTCTACCACTTCCGACTCACTTTGATTCAACTTGAAACTAAAATCATTATGGGAAACAAAGTGCAGAAAAAACCTACTGTTAGGCGTGGACAATCTCCGGCAACAGGATTGAAGCACAGACACAGCAGAGGAACCGCACCCACCTATCACAACACCAATCACTGGAGCTTTGGAATTTTTTATCATATCAAACAAATACAATGCCGGTTCAATCTGGCCCCCGCCGCTGTCTATCACCAGTTTTATTTCTTCACTTGATGTTAAGTTTAGTTCGACAATTCCGGAACAGATTCTATCAACCGTTTCTTTGTTTATATTATCTCCCAAACCAATAATACGCCTTTCCAATAGTTTTTTTGATCTTTCTTCGCGTTCCATCTAAACACCTCCTTTTTCGATTATAAGTTGTTTTTAAGGTGCTTGAATATATAGTTACATATTTTAATGTATTTAGTCAAGGAAAATATGAATAAAAAAATTCACTAAAAAAGAGGGGATATTTTGGGTGTACAAAACCTAACCATGTACACAGCAATTCCTGATCTGGAATTTATGACGAAATATCTAAAATATTCAAAGCTTTTCTATATTGCTCCGGTTTCACTCCATTACACCAATCTTCTGATTTTTCTTCTTTTAATTTTTGGTATTCTTCAAAACGAAGCCATTGTGCCTCACTAACCTCACCGTCCGAAAAATTAAGTTCTGATAAATCTCCATTAAAAAGAACAGCATAGCTTTCATAAACGTGCATATTATCATCACGGCGGCCTTTCTCTACAAGCTTAAAATCGTCTTTACTAATTTTAAGGCCAATTTCCTCATTGAGCTCTCGTTTGACGGTTTCGGAAAAAGTAGAATTTGCTCTGACGTGGCCGCCGACATATGTTTGCCACTTATTTGGATTGCCGGAAACATGAGAAGCGCGGCGTGTGCATAGTATTTCACTTTTACTATTAAACACCCAAATATTCGTTATGGCATGCCAAATACGGTAAGGTTTCTGATGCACCACACCACGAGACTGCGGTGCAATTACGTTGTCCTGTTCATCAAAACACAAAAGCATCTCATTGTTGTCGCTGTATGTTATTTCTTTTGACATATTACTGTCATAATAACAATTTTTCCGTATATAAAAAACGGGTGATGGTTTTTTGGTGGCTGTATAAACAATATAACCCTAACAATCCCGCTATCGCAGAATTATTAGAGTTATAAAAATTAGAAGTTAGAAATGAGCAAGTTCAAGTTTTAGTTTGTCAACAAACAATATTTTAGGTATAATTTATAAAAATATGAATAAAGAAAATACTTTTGCTTTCATTGTGCATCCTAGAGGATACGGGGACGTGCTTGCAAACATCAAAATAACCAGATTCTTCCCAAAATATTTAGTGCTAAAAATTCTAAAATTAATCAAACCGTTCATAGTGTCGGAGATAAGCGGATTTAAGTCGTTGGATGCAGGCAAAGAACTAAACGGATTGGTTATAGCTGTACCCTTGTTTCCAAAAGATATTGTAGAAAATAGAGTTTTAACAAGAAAAAAAATTGAACAGGCTGTTGATTTGGCCAAAAAAAAGGGCGCCCAGGTGGTAGGGTTGGGGGGACTGCTCGGTTCCGTCACCGAAGGGGGCGCGGGCCTTACCAAAAGAGAGGGGACTATAATAACGGCCGGCAGGGCTTATACGGCTTATGTGGTCACTCAATATGCCGAAGACGCTGTTAGAAGATTCGGTTTGGAAAAAGAAAAAACGACAATTGCCGTTGTGGGCGCGGCCGGAGGAGTCGGTTCAACTGTAACAAAAATTTTAGCGGCAGATAAATTCAAAAAAATAGTTTTAATAGACCTCGAAAGAAAACTGGGGAAAATAAAGAAAAAAACGGAAGAGACGGCGCAACACCAAACAAAAGTGATTATTACACATCAAATGCATAATGTCTTGGAAGCGGATATAATAATAACAGCCACCAATGCGCCTGAGGCCGTACTAAAATCAGAAGATATAAAAACCGGCGCCATAATCATAGATGATGCCCAACCATCCGATATTTCACCTGAAGTCATAGAATCAAGAAAAGACATTATTATAATAGAAGCGGGCGTAATAACAGCGGGAAACGTCAAAACAGGGACAAATTTTAGGTTAGCCAATAAAGATGAAATCTACTGCTGTCTGGGAGAGGTGATATCAATTGCGGCGTCTAGCTGGAATGGAAATTACTCGGCAGGAGATATTTCTTTGGAAACTATAAACGAGATCGCGGTTATAGCAGACAAGATTGGTTTCAAACTGGCTCCGTACCAAAATTTTGGGAAAACCATTCCGCCGGAAACAATCACCGGGGTAATGAAGATAATTTCCGAAAGAGCTTAAATAATGC
The DNA here is from genome assembly GCA_016204035.1 of Parcubacteria group bacterium. Classification (GTDB taxonomy): domain Bacteria; phylum Patescibacteriota; class Minisyncoccia; order JACQLN01; family JACQLN01; genus JACQLN01. Next base: position 32,353 of record JACQLN010000022.1, read on the forward strand.
CCGAAGTTTATTTCGATTTTAATTTGATAAACATACTGGTGGCGTTGTCTATGTTTGTGCACGCAACCTTGGGTTTTTTGATTTTTCTTAAAGGCAAGGAGGATAAAAACGGCCAAGGATATTTGGTGGTAATACTGGTGATACTGCTTTGGTCTTTTAGCATGATCTCGTACCGCTCGGCCGATAATATTAATGATTCTTTAATTTGGGCCCGGATTCTTTACGCCATGGCAACTTTTGCGGTCACCGGCTTTTTATATTTCTCTTTCGTTTTTTTGAATGAAAAAGTAAGTTTTGGAATCTATAAAAAACTCATAATTATAATCTTAAACGGATTATTTTTGTTCTTATCCTTAACCAATCTGATTGTTAAAAATGTTCTTATCCCGGAACAGGGTGAAAAAATTATAAAATGGGGTACATTATACCCGTTTTACACCGTCTACATATCAGGGATGTTTTTATGGGGTTTTATAAATCTTTACCGCAAATATAAACTCTCGGAAGGTATAGAAAGAACCCAAATCAGTTACGTGTTTTGGGGATATTTTTTTGGTTCAAACCTGGCTGTGGTTTCAAACTTGATATTACCTTCGTTTAATTATTTTAAGTTCAATTGGCTGGGCCAGATTTTTACCACCATAATGGTTGGCTTCACCACCTACGCCATTCTTAAGCATCATCTATTGAACATTAAAGTCATCACAACCGAGATTTTTGTGATTCTGGTAAGCATGACTTTATTGGTTAGAACGCTTTTTTCCGTCACCCCCAACGAAATAATATTCAACGTCAGCATCTTTTTGGGAGTAACCGCATTTGGCATATTGCTTATAAGAAGTGTTTTGAAAGAAGTTGAACAAAGGGAAAAATTAGAAAGCTTGACCAAAGAATTAGAGGCGGCGAATACCGAATTAAAACGGGTGGACGCGGCTAAGTCGGAATTCGTGTCTATTGTTTCGCATCAATTAAGAACGCCTTTAACCGCCGTTAAAGGTTATATTTCCATGATGATAGAAGGCACCTACGGCAAACTGCAAGAGATTCAAAGCGGCACTTTGCAAAAAGTGTTTCAGTCGGCGGAACATTTAATAACGCTGGTAAACGACCTTTTGAATCTAAACCGCATAGAAGAGGGGAGGATTATTTATGAATTCAAGCCGGTGGATTTGGCCCAGATGGTGGATGACGCCATTTTTGATTTTAGGAAGATGGCTGAAGATAAAAAGTTAAAACTGACTTGGATAAAACCCCATGGCTTGCCCCTGGCTTGGGCCGACCCCGACAAAATCCGCCAAGTGGTAGTTAATTTTATAGACAACGCCATCAAGTACACCGCCGAGGGCTGTGTCAATGTGAACTTAAAACTGGAAAATGATTATTTGGTTTATTATGTTACTGATACCGGCGTGGGCATGGGACCCGAAGAAAAAGTACGGTTGTTCAAAAAATTTGAACGCGGCGAGGGCGGGCGCTTGATGTATACCGGCGGCACCGGTTTGGGCTTGTATGTGGCCAAGCTGATGACCGAAGCCCATCATGGGGAAATCAACGGCGTTTCGGAAGGCCAGGGTAGAGGCAGCATGTTTACCATAAAAATCCCCACAGAAGAATATGCCAAGAGAAATAATATCAATCAACAGACAACTCCAACATCATCTACGCCACCAACCACCTCCCAATCCACTTCTCAGACTAATAAATGAACAAATTATAGTGATTATAAGATAATATAACGTTTTATCATACAATCACTATAATAGTCATGTTTATAACAATTATTTCACGATCGTAAGCTACTTGTTATAAAATTAATAATATGCCTTATAGGGAATCAATCACCAAATTCATCTTAAAAAAATTGGCCGAGATAGGAGAGACAAGTCTGGAAAACATTTTCCCTCGCAACCGCGCCGAGAGCCTGGTTTGGCGGCAAATGCTGGGCTTGCCAGCAGGATATGAATTTTCAAAACCTACCTTTCTAACATTGCTTCATCGCCTCAAAAAAGAAGGCTTAGTGGATAAAAGCGGCAAAGGCAAAAACTCAAAGTGGTTAGTTACCATCCTCGGTCAACGCAAAGTAAAATACTACCAAAACTCAATAATGATAATCGCTAAAGATAATATTCCCCGACTGGTTATATATGATATTCCAGAATCACAAAGGAAAAAACGAGATTGGATTAGATATGAATTAGCGGCCGCCGGGTATGAACAACTACAAAAAAGTGTCTGGCTGGGTTATTCTCCTTTGCCTGAAGAATTTGTAAAATCCATCAAAGATTTTGGGGTTGAAGACAAAGTTCATATCGTAAGTGTAAATAAAAAAGGGACGCTTCATAAATTATAGATAACTCAAAACTTTTCATTATTATAACATTTATCTTACGATCGTAGGTTATTTGTTATAAATATAGATAAAAATATAAATACGGAAAAACTGTATAACAAACTGTATAACAATATATATAACAATATGTACGGATAGCACAGATATTTCAGATACGAAAAATGACTCAAATGTTCGCTTTCTTGATAATAAGGTGTGGAAAAGGTTATAATATAGATAAATATGGAACGAATTTTAACGGCCCAAACCTCTCAAAAAAAAGGGGAAATGGTTAAAGTTTGCGGCTGGGTTGAAGCCCGCCGAGACCATGGCAAGCTTATTTTTATTGATCTTAAGGATAGGAGTGGTGTTTTACAATGCGTTTTTACGCCCGGCGATGCCGAGCTTCATAAACTGGGCGACACTCTAAGATCAAGCTGGGTGGTGGAAATAAACGGCCAAATCGCGTCGAGACCCGTGGGCATGGTTAACGCGGAAATACCGACGGGAGAAGTTGAACTTCAGGTTTCAGAACTTAAAATTCTTAACGAATCCCAAACGCCGCCTTTCGCGCTGGATACCAATGGCCTGGAAATAGGCGAGGATTTAAGAATGAAATACCGCTATCTGGACTTGCGCCGCAACCGTTTGCAAAAAAACATAAGAACCCGCCATCAAATAATCCAGTTTATCCGCAATTGGCTCGCTGAAAAAGATTTTGTGGAAATAGAAACGCCGATATTAACCAAATCCACACCCGAGGGCGCGCGCGATTATGTGGTGCCCTCGCGGCTTCAACATGGTAAATTTTACGCCCTGCCCCAAGCTCCCCAGCAATACAAACAGTTGCTGATGGTGGCCGGATTTGAAAAATATTTTCAAATCGCCCGGTGTTTTAGAGACGAAGACACCCGAGGCGACCGCCAACCGGAATTCACCCAGCTGGATTTGGAAATGTCTTTTGTTAAAAGAGAAGACGTCATGGCTCTAAATGAACGTCTTTTAATTGATTTAACTGAAAAAATATTCCCTCAAAAAAAGATACAGGAAATTCCTTTTCCCAGAATATCTTACCAAGAAGTAATGGAAAAATACGGCACCGACCGACCCGATCTAAGAACAGATAAAAATGATCCCAATCTTTTAGCTTTCGGCTGGGTAATAGATTTTCCGTTCTTTGAAAAAACTAGAGGAAGTTCCTCGTCAAACTCGGAATCTTCAGATCCTTCGCCAAGCTCAGGATCTTCGACCTGGACTTTTACGCACAATCCTTTTTCCCGACCACGCGATGAACATATGGACTGGCTGATGAATAAAGAAAAAATAGGCGAAATATTAACCACCCAGTACGACGTGGTCCTTAACGGTTTCGAAATCGGCGGCGGCAGTATCCGCAACCATCAAGCCAAACCCTTAAAAAAGGTTTTTGAGATTATGGGTTTTGATGAAAAAAGAATCACCGATAATTTCGGCCACATGCTGGCCGCTTTAGCCAGCGGCGCCCCACCCCATGGCGGCATTGCTTGGGGCTTGGACCGGCTAATAAGTATTTTAATGGGCGAACCCAATATTCGCGAGGTGTTTTCTTTTCCCAAAACCGGCGACGGGCGCGACCTGATGATGAACGCGCCGTCAGAAATTAGTAAAGAGCAATTGGATGAACTGGGGTTAGAGGTTAAATATGCGAATAACGAATTCACCCGAATATTACGAAAAAAGAATTCGTAATATTAGAACTAATTCGCCATTCGCATATAAATATGTACAATGTTAAATTAGATCATTTTGAGGGCCCGCTGGATTTATTGCATCAACTGATAGAATCCAAAAAACTGGAGATAACTGAAATATAAAATTCTAAAGGTCACTCTTTTAGAGATTCAAGTAATTATGGAAATCATCAATTTTATTTTAGGTATTGTTCAAATAATTACATCAATTATTAGCTGGCCATTTAAGAAACTAAAATCAGCCATGAAGATTGAAAATATAAATATTAAACAAGTAGGCAACCAACTTGATGGTGTTAAAGGATTGGATGTCGACTTAGAAAATGGCGAAAAGATGAAACTCAAAAATATTAATATAGAACAGCGGACGGATTCTATGAAGAGTAGTTTCGGTATGAAAATCAAAGTATCAGGCAAACAAGAAGCAGAATTAGAAAATATAAATATCGAAACTCCCATTGGGACAGTAAAAGTTTCAAAGGGGGTTACGATTAACAAACAACCGGAAAAGTAAAAAAAGTACTATGAAAAAATATCTCAGAATAGTCATTTCATTACTAATCATAGTAACTGGTTTAGTTTTTGTTCAAGTTACTCAGGCACAAACCGAGTGTACCCCTTTTATATATTCGGAGTGGAGTGCTTGCTCCGTTGATGCAAAACAGACGAGAACGGTATTATCGTCAGGTCCAGAGACTTGCACTGGGGGTGATCCGGTTATCAGTCAGACCTGCAAACGACCACCACCAAAAATAACCTCGATATCTCCGAGTGCTACTAATCGCAATGAAATTGTTGAGGTAATTGGTGAGAATTTTGGAGCCACTAAAGGATCATCAAGAGTGTTTGGCCCCGGTAATCGTGAACAAACAACAGGTACATGGGCGGATACAAAAATTTCAGTCAATCCCAACAACTTTGAGGACCCGAGGGGGTTTTATCTCATGGTGGAAAGATCGCATGAATCGGAAACTTCCCCGGTTAAGAGTAATGTCTTTTCTCTTAAAATACTTCCGTGGGGTCCTCCCAAAATAACCAGTATAACGCGAAAGGTAGTTACATCGCAGGGAACTGAGGCATGGATCCACGGAGAAAATTTTGGTATGCCAAATAATCCAGATGTTTCGGTAAGTAACGCTCAAGTTTACGAAACAAATGGCACTAGTCATAAAATAGTACTTAGAGAGCATGACGTGATCAGGGTTCTTGTTAATCTCGACGATTTGAAAAGACCAAATGGTAGAACATCTTTTTATGTAAAAGTTAAATGTCTTGACGATGAATGTTTTGGTGCCGTAGATGGACCTGATGGCAAGGACTATGTAAGTAATTCATTCTTTGTTGATGTCGCCAGTACTCCACCACCCTGTGCCACAGACACTTGGTCATGCGGAGATTGGAATACTTGCTCAATTTCTGGTTCACAAACCAGGACATGCAACAAAACTTTTGATTGTCCGTCTGTCGATACGACATCACCAGTAACTTCACAAAGTTGCACACCACCCTCTCCCTCCTGTACGACTGATACATGGGATTGTAATGAATGGAGTGTTTGCTCTGCGAATGGAAATCAAAGCAGGGCCTGTACAAAAACTTTTGATTGCCAAACTGTCAATACTCCTTCACCCGCAATATCCCAAAGCTGTACGCCACCACCTGTGTATCAACCACCACAGCCAACTTGCGATGCTGACACATGGACTTGTGGCGATTGGAATTCTTGCTCACTTTCCGGAGTGCAAAGTAGGAGTTGCAGGAAAACTTTTGACTGCGCCAATGTAGAAACGGCACCGCCGTCAACCGATCAGTATTGCGAGGCGCCGAATAGACCCGCACAACAGATACCGCAAAATAGTTCTGATGAAATCTCAAATCAAGATGCCATAATCAAATCAACGGTTAAGCTTTTGTGTCCCGTTGATGCACAAAGAGCCAGTCAGGGCTCTGGTACGATTATTGATTCTAACGGGACTATTTTAACTAACAAGCATGTTATTGCAGGTACTTTAGGTTGCTTGGTTGGATTTATAAATGATTTTAATGATGAGCCATATTTTGGAGACAGACATATAGCTGATATTACAAAAATCTCACCTAATCAAGATATTGCCATTCTAAAAATCAGAAATCCTCAAAATAAAAATCTGACAAGCGTTAATATAACAAAAGGCAGTAGTAATCTTCGCTTAGGTACTAAGGTTACTACATACGGCTTCCCTGCGAAATTTGGCACGAAAGTTACATACACAAGCGGAGATTTTAGTGGTACTGATGGAAGTTACATCAAGACAACTGCCATATTGGAGTATGGAAATTCTGGCGGAGGAGCATATCTTAAAGACGGAACATTTATAGGTATACCTTCCGCGGTGGTTAAGGGCGAGTTAAACGCACTTGGGTATATATTATCTATCAATACAATCAATTCTTGGTTGGGTAATTCCAGCACTGCTTATGGCGGCACGAGCAATAATAATTATTCAAGGGTTTCTGTTTTGGAAGATATAGATCTCAAAAAACTTGGCTCTCTAAAATTATTCATTCCTGATACAGATACCAAGGGCAACCTTGCAACCCCAACAACAAGTCAAAATACGCAAAAGACCACAAACCAACCAAAAATTAACCAAACACAAAAAGAATCGATCGTTATCGTGCCCGCTGATACAAATCAAAAAGTAAATCCAGAACGGAATAACCTAAAACAATCAGAAAGTGTGCAAAAAATAAAAGAATTACCAAAAAGATTTTATCGTTGGTTGAGAAATCTATTTTAGTCATATGAAACTGTAAAAAATATGTACCACATCAAACTGGAAAAATTTGAGGGCCCGCTGGATTTATTGCATCAACTGATAGAATCCAAAAAATTGGAAATTACGGAAATTTCTTTGGCCGAAGTGGCCGATCAATTTCTGGGCTACCTTAAAAATTCAAAACGTCTGGCTCTGGAAGATTTGGCCGATTTTTTGAACGTAGCCGGAAGATTATGCTTAATAAAATCCCGGGCTTTGCTGCCATTTCTACAGTTAACCGAGGCGGAAGAAAAAGACGTCCAAAACTTAAAAGAACAGCTGGTTGAATATCAAAAATACAAGGAACTGGCGGGGCTTTTGGGCCGGTTAGACAGAAAAGCCGACCGAATCTACGCTCGGGCTTACTTGGCCGCGCTGGAACCGATTTTTTATTTTCCTAAAAAACTAACAGGGGAATCTTTGGCGGGTTCGCTGGAAAACTTGATTCACACCCTGACTTTGCCCCAAAGAATACCCCAAGCCCAAATGGTTTCTAAAATATCGTTGGCACAGAAACTGGAAGAAATACGAAATAAAATAAAAGAGAAAATGGAACTTAATTTTTTCCAAATAACCGACCCTAAAAACCCCGAAGAAAAAGTGGTGGCTTTTATGGCTGTGTTAGAATTATTAAAACGTTCCCAAATTTCGGCAGAACAAAAAATCAATTTTGAAGACATAAAATTAAAATGGCTGATACAAGAGTGTTAAAAAATACGGAACAGATCCTGGAAGGGATTCTTTTCGCTTACGGCGAGCCGCTAAGCTTGAAAAAACTGGCCGAGATCACTAAAAAACCGGCTTCGGAAATCAGTTTGGCTTTAACCAACCTTAAGAAAACTTTAGAATCAAGGGGTATCCGGCTTATCTTAAAAGACACCATTTGCCAGCTGGCAGCCGATAAGTCGTCTTCAAGCTATATAGAAAAGCTGGTGCAAAGCGAAATGAAAGAAGAACTGACTCCGGCCAGTTTAGAGGTGTTATCCATAACGGCCTACCGCGGGCCGGTTTCTAAAAGCGAAATTGAAACCATAAGAGGCGTTAATTCCGGATACGCTTTAAGAAATTTAACCCTGCGCGGTTTAGTGGAAAAAAATGAAACCGTTAAACCGCATCTTTTTAATATATCGCTAGCCGCTTTAAGAAAACTGGGCTTAACCGCGGCCGAAGAACTGCCCCGTTATTTAGAATTAAATCAGGAAATCAAAAAAACAGAAACAGTCCTGTTTGATAAACCGTAACATTATGAATTCCACCCTGGTTACCATTATTATTTCTTTCGCCGTCTTGCCTTTAGTTGTTTTATCTTACCAATTAGGCACGCCCCAAGCCCTGGGCCAATCCAGCATCGGCGAATATTTTAGCCAACCGGCTTTGGCACCGGCCCAAAAACAAGAACCTAAAAAAGTTTTGCCTCGCCGCAATTTAGAAGTTGCGGATCTGGCTATTGATTCAACCGAAGCGCTGGCCTGGGATTTTAAGCAAAATATAACTTTATTTTCCAAAAATTCCAATTTAACCCGACCGATCGCTTCGCTGACAAAACTGGTAACCGCGGCGGTGGCGCTGGATTACACCCAACCGCAGGAAAGTGTGGCGGTTTCATTAAGAGCGGTTAAAACCGAAGGCAATAGCGGTAATTTAAGAGAAGGCGAGATCCTTACGGTTTACGATCTTTTAGCCGCCGCGCTTTTAGAATCTTCCAACGACGCCGCTTACGCTTTAGCGGAATACACCGGCAATAAAATAGCCCCCAGCCAGGAACCGCCTATTGATCCGGTTAAGGTTTTTATAAAATCAATGAACCAAAAATTCAACGATCTGGGTTTGGTTCACACTAATTTTGAGGATCCCAGCGGCTTGGAAGACAAAATATCTTTCAGCACAGCCGAAGATTTTTCCCAGTTTATAAAATATCTGCGCGACAACCCCAACTATCTGCCTATTTGGGAAATTCTTAAAATGCCCGGTTATCAAACAGAATCTCAAAATAGCATCGCGGCGCACGAGTTTAAAAATACCAATCCTTTCTTGCTGGAATTTAGCGGGGTTATCGGCGGCAAAACCGGCTACACGCCCAAAGCTTTAGGTAATATGATGTTGATTATGGCCGGTCCCAACAACACCGAAATAATATATTTGGTTTTAGGTTCCGTGGATAGGTTTGGCGATATTAGAAAAGTGGTTAACTGGGTCAACCAAGCCTGGGTTTGGCCTCAGGAAAAACAATAAATCTTAATAAACAGTTTAGCGTTAAGGGGTAACGAAGCCCGTATCGTCTAAAGTCAAACGTTTAACGTAACCGCCTTACGAAATGGGCCTCGTAACCTTTAGACGTTTTGATGGTCTGGAATTTGTAAATTATGGACGAAACAACTTTTCAAATAGTGCGCATATTAACTTTATCTTTCGGCGCTTTTGCTTTGTCTATTTTCCTTACGCCTTGGTGGACCAACATACTCTATAAATACCGCCTAGGCAAACAAATACGCACCGAGGGCGCGCCGGTGTTCACTGCTTTGCATAAAGGCAAAGAAGGCACGCCGACCATGGGCGGGGTAATAATCTGGCTAACTTTATTGGTATTGATTTTGGCTTTGGCTTTAGCCGAAAAATTCCTGCCGGGCAGTTTTGCGGCTAAATTTAATTTTCTTTCCCGGGCGCAAACTTTGTTGCCGCTGGGCGTGCTTATGCTTTCAGCCGTTATTGGATTGGGCGACGACCTTTTGGGGGTTTTTAGAATCGGCCCCAAAGGCGGCGGACTTAAAATGAGGCACCGCTTGATACTTTATACCGCCGTGGCTATAGTGGGCGCCTTATGGTTTTATTACAAATTGGATTGGACAGTTGTGAAAGTACCTTTTTTGGGCATATTTGATATTAACGGCTGGTACATACCTTTTGCCATATTTATAATTGTGGCCACTTCTTTTTCGGTCAACGAATCCGACGGTTTGGACGGCCTGGCCGGCGGTTTAATGTTAACCGCTTTTGCCGGCTACGGCCTGGTGGCTTTTTTTGAGGCCAGATACGATCTCGCCGTTTTTTGCGCCGTAATTGCCGGGGCTTTGCTTTCTTTTTTATGGTTTAACATCCACCCGGCCAGATTTTTTATGGGCGACACCGGAGCCATGCCGCTAGGCGTAACTTTAGCCGTTATCGCCCTGTTAACCAATGCCGCTTTGGTCTTGCCGCTTTTAGCTTTTGTGCCTATGGTGGAATCCGCTTCGGTGATTATACAAGTGTTAAGCAAGAAATTGCGCCGCGGCAAAAAAATTTTTCTTTCCTCTCCCATTCATCACCATTTTCAGGCCAGGGGCTGGCCCGAAACCAAAGTTACCGAAAGATTTTGGATTATTTCCAGCGTTATGGCCGCTTTAGGCATTATTGTTCAACTTTTAGGCCGATAACTCAACGGCTCAACGCTGTTGAGCCGTTTCTATAGAGGCGAAACCTCTATAGAACAGGGTATCCTGAATTTACGATCGTAAGATTGAGTATAAAATATATGGTAAAATTATATCAATGGCGTTTGATATTATTATAAAAAACGGCACAGTGGTGAATGGCACGGGCCAGCCGAGTTATAAAGCCGATATAGGTATAACCGGCGATAAAATTTTTGATATTGGAAATTTAACTAAAGCCAAAGCTAAAACCGAAATAGACGCTTCGGGGCAAGTGGTCGCGCCCGGTTTTATAGACGTTCAAAATCATTCCGACAGTTACGGCGGTATTTTGCGCGACAGCCATTTGGAAAGTCTGGTAAGGCAGGGTATAACCACTATTTTGGTGGGCCAGTGCGGATCATCTTTGGCGCCCTTATTAAAAGGCTCGCTGGCTTCCATACAGAAATGGGCCAATATTGAAGGTATAAATGTAAACTGGAAAAGCGCGGCCGAGTTTTTTGAGACCATGTCGCGCCGCGGGCTCGGCGTTAATTTAGCCACTTTAGCGGGTCATGCCACGCTACGCCGAGATTTTATAGGCGACGTTTCCCGCCCGTTAAGCCCCAAAGAAGAACTGCAGATGATGTCTTTATTAAAACGGTCGCTTCAGGAAGGCGCTTGGGGGGTTTCCATTGGTTTGGCCTATACCCACGAACGCCTAGCGGCCGAAGAAGAAATCCACCGCCTGTTAAAAGTGGCGCGTAATTATAACGGCGTGGTTTCTTTCCATTTAAGAAACGAGGGCGCCGAAATTTTTTCATCCATCAACGAGGTTTTCGGCTTTTTAAGGCATACGCCGGTAAAATCTAAAATCAGCCACTTAAAAATATTGGGTGAAAAAAATCCCGTCGCCGCCGAAAAACTTTTACGGATGCTGGAAGTGGCTTCGCGGGACGGCTTGTCCGCGTATTTTGATATTTATCCTTACACCGCCTCGGCCGTGGTGCTATATCTTTTACTGCCGGAATGGGCCACTCTGGGCGGCAAAAACGATCTGATTAAAAAAATAAAAAACAAGAATATTCGGGCCGACATCGCGCGCGATCTGGAAACTAAAAATTATCCTTACGATAAAATCACCATCGCTTCTACGGCGTTGGGGCAAAATTTTACCGGCCGGACGCTAGCCCAAATAGCCCAAGATCAAAACACCAGCGCCCCCGAAGCCGTTTTGAATCTGATATTGGCGGCTCGCGACCAAGTTACGGTTTTCTGGCACGGCTTGGATGAAAACATTTTAGACAACCTTATTAAACACCCCCACGCCATGATCGCCACCGATGGCGCCGGTTATGGCCCCAACGACCGCTTTTCCAAGCAAGTGCCTCATCCGCGTTCTTTCGGCGCCACCGCGCGGGTTTTGGAAAAATATGTCCGGGAAAGAAAAATCATAAACTTAGAAACGGCTGTTTATAAAATGACGGCTATGCCGGCCGGCTGGATGGGTCTTAATAACCGAGGCACGCTAGCCAAAAATAATTTTGCCGACGTGGTTGTTTTTGATCCTCAAAATATAAAAGACTTGGCTACTTACGAAAATCCTTTCAAACATCCGGCGGGCATAAATCAAGTTATTATAAACGGACAATTCGCCGTTAAAAACGGCCAGTATCAAAACATGCTGGCCGGAAGGACGCTGCGGAGAATATAGCGTTATGAAGGCAAGGTTTCCGTTTTCGCCAAAGAAGAGAAACATCGCCCCGAACTGCCCTCATGGAGAAGACTTTAATGTTTTTAAGATGAGAGGCTCCGTGACAGGCAGTGAGGGGTGATGTTTCTTGAATGTAAGCGAACAAACCCTCTCGTTACGCTCGAATCCCCAGCGTGGCTTCTCGCTGATGCGTCGGCCTCACTCGCTCCGACTAAAGTCGGAGCACCCTGCCCGTTCGGCCGACGAATCAACTTGAGGGTTTGTTTGTTTTGTTAAAAAACTTGCCGGAATTTGAGTAGCTTTATAACAAGGAATTTTGCCCGACTATGAAAAACACCGCCGCCAGACCCCTCGCTATTTTTTTAACCAGTACCGCCATGTTGGTGTTGTTGGGTTTGGCCGTAATGACCAATGCTTCCATACCCCTTTCACAAGCCAATCACGGAGAAAGTTTTTATTACTTAAAACATCAAATAATTTACGGCCTGTTTTTGGGCCTTGCGGCTTTTTTCTTTTTTTTACGATTCAACCACAACCGCTTAAAAAAAATAGCTTTGCCGTTTTTATTTCTGGCTGTGATCCTTTTGGTTTTAGTCTTTGTGCCGCAAGTGGGCTACGAGGCCGGCGGAGCCAAAAGATGGATCAGCCTATTCGGTTTTTCCTTTCAGCCGTCGGAATTCGCCAAACTGGCCATAATCGTTTATTTGGCCAGCTGGCTGGAATCCAAAAAAGATAAAATCAAAAAACCGGTTATGCTGGTTCCGTTTCTTTTTTGGTTAGGGTTAATAGGCGGTTTGGTGCTTATAGAACCGGATATGGGCACGTTTTTAGTTATCTGCGCCATTGCTTTGGGCATGTATTTTGGCGCCGGAGCTAAAATAAAAACCTTGGCGGGATTATTTTTGATCGGAGCAGTTGTTTTAGCCACACTGATAGCGGTGGAACCGTACCGGCGGCAAAGATTAACGTCGTTTTTAAATCCCAGTTCCGATGTTGCCGGCCAAGGTTATCAGCTTAATCAAGCCCTTATCACCATCGGGTCTGGCGGGGTTTTTGGTTTAGGTTTGGGCAAGGGCGTGCAAAAATACAGTTACTTGCCCGAAACCATAGGAGATTCGGTTTTTGCCATTGTCTCGGAAGAACTGGGTTTTGTCGGCGCCGTATCTGTGTTGCTGCTTTATCTGGTTTGGATTTTAAGCGGCTTAAAAATCGCCTCCACGGCTGGCCATATCTACGGCGGATATTTGGTTTTGGGGGTGGTAGTTTGGATTGGGCTTCAAACTTTTATAAACACGCTCGGCATTCTGGGCTTGATACCTTTTACCGGCATACCCTTGCCGTTTATCAGCTACGGCGGCAGCGCTCTCGCTATTGAACTCGCCGCCGTGGGCATCGTGGCCAACGTGGCTCGCCGACGATAGAAAACGGTATAAAAATCCTCCGCAGAGCAAAACTCTGCGGAGGTAAATTGGCCAGCTTAGCTGGCCTTGTGGGGACGGAGCAACCGACAGCCGGAGCGGCGGAAGTCGCTCACAAGCCAGCCGAAGTCCAGACGCCACCGGCCGCCGCCCCAGACGAGGCACGGGACGCCACGGCCGCCGCCGCCAAGCCGCCAGATGGTACCCGTGAACACCAACACGAATTTCCGGAGTTCTTCCGGAATCTCGTGCTGGTTCTCCAACAGGTACTCGGCATGCCTCTGGCCGAGGTTGGCGTGGAGTTCCTCGCGGCTCCGGCGCACCATCTCCTCGCCGCCGATGCAGTCCTTACCCTCTTTCAAAAAGGACACGGGTTCGAGATCGGCGACGGAAATGGGCCACGGCTCACACGCGTCCTCCAAGAGGGTCCAGCCCTCTTGGGACATGTCGCAGAGAAAGACGGATTCGGGCATTTCACCGAAAAGCTTGGTGAGCCTGGCCGAGAGGATTTCTCTGGAACAGCTATTCCAAGCGCCCAAAACGTCCAAACTGATATCTCTAGGAAAATGCACCTGGATCCTCTGGGTCAACTCAAGGGTTGCCGCATTCAAGGCCTTATCGCTCATAGCGATCCTTCCTTGTTTTTGGCTTTCTGATTATCCCACCGCTTTGGCGGGCTTCAGATGAGCCGATTTTTTAGGGTACTATGTTAAGTATAGCAAATAACTAAAACAGTGTCAAGTGCAACCGGTTGGTGAATAAGGTTATAATGAACACATGAAAAAAATGCGGATACTGCTGTGCGGCGGGGGCACGGGCGGGCATGTTTTGCCGCTGGTGGCCGTGGCCCGGGCCGTTAAAAAAATAGCGCCGGAAACCGAAATATATTTTGCCGGACCGGAAGAATTCCCCTTAGACAGCTTGAGAGAAGAAGGTGTGATTGTTAAAAAAATAATTTCCGCCGGAAAATTGCGGCGGTATTTTTCGTGGCTTCATATTTGGGAATTGGTAAAACTGCCTTTGGCATTTTTACAGTCTTTTTTTGTGGTGAGTGTTATAAATCCCGACGTGGTTTTGGGCAAGGGCAGTTACGGCAGTATTCTGCCGGTTATGTGCGCCGAACTCTTGTTTAAGAAAATAATCATCCACGAATCCGACGCCGTGCCCGGCCTCGCCAACAGGTTTTTATCTTACATCACTGATAACATCGCCATGGCCTTTGAAGAAACCAAAAAATTCTTTCCCGATAAAAATGTTTATGTGGTCGGCAACCCGGTGCGACTTAAGTATTTGGAAATGAAGCCAAACGAAGCCGAAGAAATTTTAGGCGTTAAAACGCAAAAACCGATAATCTTCATCAGCGGGGGATCGCAAGGAGCCCAAAAAATAAACAAGGTTGTTTTAGAAGCATTGAATGAACTGACTCAAAAATATTTTGTGATCTGGAGCGCCGGCGGCGCCAACTATACAATTGTTCAACACTCAGTGTTGAACAATGAGAATGTAAAAATAGTTCCATTTCTAAACGAAAAAGAACTGGCGGCGGCTTATATATTGTGCGACGTAGCCCTGGGCCGGGCCGGCGCCGGCACTATTTTTGAACTCGCCGCTTTCGGCAAACCGGGTATTCTGATTCCTTTAGAAAGAAACGGCGGCGATCAGCCGATCAACGCCCAAGTTTACGCTCAAACCGGAGCCGCTGTTGTTCTAAAAGAATCTGAATTAAGCAAAACGGCGCTTTTGGAAAAAATAAGCCAGGCGTTAAACCAAAAAGACGAGTTGAGCCGAAACGCCCGAAAGTTTGCTAAAATAGAGGCAGCCGAACAGTTGGCGCAAATCTTATTGGATTTGGCCAATTAACAAGTTTAGGAAAATGAGTTTCCGTTTTCGCCGGCAAGTTTTGTTTGAGACGCAGTCTTCGGAGGCGAGTTAACTTGCCCAGAAAACGAAAACTCATAAGAATATAATCAAAACTTAGAATGAAAATAAAAACCCGCATCGCGCCCAGCCCCACCGGTTTATTCCACATCGGCAACGCCCGCACGGCTTTGTTCAGTTATTTGTTCGCCAAAAAAAATCACGGCGAGTTCTTGCTGCGCATAGAAGACACCGACATTGAACGCTCTAAGAAAGAATACGAAGACGACATTATAAACGGCTTAA
The DNA here is from genome assembly GCA_016204035.1 of Parcubacteria group bacterium. Lineage (GTDB taxonomy): Bacteria > Patescibacteriota > Minisyncoccia > JACQLN01 > JACQLN01 > JACQLN01. The sequence goes on from JACQLN010000022.1 coordinate 47,891, forward strand.
GATGGCTGGGCATAATATGGGACGGCGAAATAATCCGCCAAAGAGACAGAGCGCCTAAGCACCGCGAATACTTGGAAAAACTCTTGGCCGAAAGCAAGGCCTTTTACTGCCGCCACACCCCCGCTGAGCTGGCGCAAGAACAGAAAAACCAAGAATTGGAAAAAATTCCCTTCCGGCACGACTGCCAGCACAAATACGATCCGGAGATCAGCGACGGAGTGATCCGCTTAAAAAATCCCGGCGGTAAAATTGTTTTTAAGGATTTAATAAGGGGCGAGCTTATTTTTGAAAGCGAATTATTGGGCGACCTGGTTTTAGCCAAAGACTTGAACACACCGCTTTATAATTTCGCGGTGGTGATTGACGACGCTGAAATGGAAATAACCCACGTTATTAGGGGAGATGATCATCTTTCTAATACGCCCAAACAAATACTGACTCAAGAAGCTTTAGGTTTCAACCGGCCGGAATACGCGCATCTGCCGTTGATACTGGCCGCCGACCGATCCAAACTATCCAAAAGGCACGGCGGCACTTCCGTGACGGAATATAAAAATATGGGTTATCTGCCCCAGGCCCTGCTTAATTTTATGGCGCTTCTGGGCTGGCACCCGGCCACCGATCAAGAGATATTCAGTCTGGAAGAATTGATACAAGAATTTGATTTGAACCGGGTGCAAAAAGCCGGCGCTGTTTTTGACAAAGAAAAACTTGATTCCATAAACCGCCACTATATTAAACAGCTGGTGCCGGCCGAACTGGCTAAACACATCGCGCCCCATTTTATAGCATACAATCTTAACCCGGAACAATTGATCAAAACGGCTCATTTATTTCAAGATCGTCTTAATAGATTTTCTGAAATTAAGGATCTGGCCGGTTTTTTATTTGACGCGCCTAAATACCAGCCCGAGTTGCTTAATTGGAAAAACTCTTCGGCCGGGGAAACCAAAAGCAATTTGGAAACCGCGCTGATGGTTTTGGAAAAACTCCCCATAGACTCGTTCAATATAGACACTATCACCACCGAACTGATGCCGGTAGCTAACAAAATCGGGCGGGGAGAGGTGTTGTGGCCCTTGCGGGTGGCCTTGTCGGGTTTGGATAAATCCCCCAGTCCTTTTGAAATAATGGAAGTTTTAGGGAAAGCGGAATCAGTGGCTAGAATCAAAAAAGCCATAGATAAGATCAAATGATCAAATTAAAAAAATTAAGACCAATTTTGGTTTTTTGGGCGCTGGCGGCAGCGCCGCTTTTTGCTTTTGCCGACCAGTTGGATGATTTAAGAACGGAAAAAGCAGGCCTGCAATCCGAAATAGACGTTTTGGAAGCCAAAATAAACGAATACCAAAAAGAGCTGGGCAATAAAAGAGAAGAAATAAACACGCTTAAAAACGAAATTACCCGAATCAACACCCAGATAAGCAAACTTAATCTGGAAATTAAAAAAACCGAAAACCAAATCTATCTTACCCGCATCAACATCCAAGAAACCGAAACCGATATTCATGAAACCGAATTAAGCATTGTTGAAAAAAGAGAAGTGCTGGCCGGCTTATTAAGAGAGTTTCGCAAATTTGACGAAGAAACTCTTTTAGAAAGAGCCCTTAAATACGACACCCTGACCGAAGTGGTTAAGCAGACCGAATACTTGAATTCGCTTCAGCTAAAACTGAACGATGTTTTATCCGCCACTAAAACATTAAAAAATAATCTGGAGAATAAAGAGGTTGTCTTGAAA
>JACQLN010000025.1 GCA_016204035.1 Parcubacteria group bacterium
CGCGATGCCGAGCATGTCTTTGAACATGGTCAGCTCCTTTCGGAATTTTGGCTTATCTTTTACCCCGCAGTTTGCGAGGCCCAGACAAGCCGGTTTAAGGTACTGTGTTAAGTATAACAGGTAGCTAGAGGGAAGTCAAGGGGTTTTTGTATAATCTACACAAATATTGTGGAATTAGCTAGGTTTTAAGCCATAATCCGTAAACTAATCGGAAATAAACCGGCGCAGCAATTCGGAAACGTTCAGCTTCTCGGCCCATTTATTTAAGTAATCCTTGTCCAAATTTTCTCCGGAAATTTTGAAAACAGATTCAGCGTCTTCCAGATGGCGGCTGGATTGCGATTCTTGATACCACAACAACTTATTCAAAACTAGATCTTCTGGAGATATAAAGTAAACTCTTTGATTTAAGATATCCCGCGCCACCCTTCTTTTCATTCTAAAAACGTCAAAAGAATTTTTCTTTAGAATCCAAAAATCAACTTTCACCCCCGTGTTTCCGTCAATGAAGTTAAATTCACCTTCTCTCAATAATGCCTCGCGCATCGCATCTTTGTCTACATAACCAGTTTCACCTAAAGCATTCAAAGCTGCTTCCAGTTTATCAACATCGGCAACTTTGAATTCTATTAAAATATCTATATCAGCCGTAAATCTTGGCCGTCCCCAAACCAAAACCGCCATACCCCCAGTAATAAAATACGGAATTTCCAGCCCCTCAAGAATTTGGGCGATTTTGACTAAAAGATGTCTGGGATCTATCTGCTCCATAATCTATTTTGCCACCAACCAACTCTTTAGCCAACTGCCACAATTGAGAACCAATTTCCACTTTCCTGTCGGGCGACATTTTCCGAAAAATCCCGTCTTGAATCTCCTGGGCTGTCGGGCGCTTTGATTTAATTTTCGGTTCCATATTCATACCCAGATTGTAACACAAATTTAATAAGGGATTATTTAGAACCTTGCCAAAATAAGTCGGCTCTGTTAGTCTTGAGTTTTAAGTTATAAGACTTAAGTTTCAAGATTCATTATGCCCCGTAGTAGAATTTCCGAAAGACGGCTTGGCCGTCTAGTTGGGAAAGTCGGAAATTCACTAACAGGGCTATAATTTTGTAGCTATTCAGCTACGCCTCATAGACAAAATTATGCCAATTAAAAGTTCCGCCAAAAAGGCGCTTAGACAGACCAAAAAACGGACTTTGGCCAACCAAGCCGCCGGCTCCGCCATTCGCGATCTGGAAAAAAAGCTGGTTAAAGAAATAACAGCCAAAAAAACGGGTGAGATAAAATCCACCGCGTCCGCTTTGGTTCAACGCTGGGACAAAGCCGTTAAAAACAACATCATCAGCCGCAACACCGCCAGCCGCAAAAAATCACGCCTTCAAAAAATCATAAACAAAATCCTCTAAGGCCTCGCGGCCGTCGCGCTGGCCTGTTTTTACGGCCAAATCAATATCCGCTAAATTGTGGTAGATATTTTTTAATTCCCCCGCCGAGAAGTTTTTTAAGGCCGCTAAAGATTTTTTAGCCACCCAGGGGTTGAGCCCCAGTTTTTTGGCCGCTTCTTCGGAGGAAGCAAATTTAGCCCCGGCCAATTTAACTAAAATCCTAAACTGCCAAACTACGGCTCCTAAAATTAAAATAGGATCTTCGTTCTTGGCCCATTGATCTTCTAAACCCTTAAGAGCCAGAACGGCATTTTTAGCCATCAAAGCGTCGGTAACCTTAAAATTGCTGGAGACAACGTCAAAAACAACACTGCTATCTATATTTGCTTTAGTGATCGCCCCCCGGCCGTAAGCGGACAATTTTAATATCTCGTTCCAAACATGGTCGGTATCGCAGCCGACGCCGTTTATCAAATAAGCCGCGTCGCCGCGCGTTATTTTTATATTCTCCCCGGCCGCTTTTTTAAGACACCAATCTATCAGCTTGGGCTGGTCGTAATTTATAAATTTCTCAACTTTGCCTTTTTTATTAAAAAATTCCAGGCGTTTTTTTAACGCGGCCGAATCGGCCGCCGAAAAATCGTAGCCCACCAAAATAACCTCTTCCGATTTTTCCAAACCGCCAACCGCGCTTAAAATTCCGGCGGTTTCGTCCCATTTAGATTCCGGAACGGATAAAATTCCCCTTAAAAAAATCAGTTTCTTTTCACTAAACATAGACTGGCTTTCCAGCGCCATTTTTAAGTCGCCGCAATTTTCTTCCAAATCAAACTTAAAAAAATTAAGCCCGCTCTTAAATTTATTGTGATAGGCCTCTTTGGCTCTGGCCAGTTTTTCCCTAATCAAGAAAGAATTTTCACCATAGTATAAATAGATCATAAAAAGTTTTCAATTATCAATTTTCAACACTCAATGAATTTTACCTACTCCGCCGAAGCAGCTACTTCGGCTGCGAAGACCGGGTAAGGATTTAATTATCAAGTATTTGAAAATTAAGCGCTTGATCATTCATTGATAATTGGTGCTTGAAACTTGAAAATTATTAATATAGTATCTGGCATTTGGGACAAAAATGACTTGTTCTAGAACCGACTTTGATTGTTTCAACCGTTCCGCCATAAGGGCATTTTGAGCCCTTTTTAGCGTAAACCAAGCGTTGGTTAAAATAATCTCCTTTTTTTCCGGCTGGATCGCGGTAATCCTGCCGGGTGGTGCCGCGCAGTTTGATTGATTTTTCCAAAACCCCAACCAGCTTGTTAAAAAGCAATTTAAGTTTTTGGGATGGAATTTTTTCGGCGCGGCTTAAGGGGTGTATTTTAGCCAAATACAAGGCCTCGTCGGAATAGATATTGCCCACGCCCGCTAAAAATTCCTGATTCAACAAAACAGATTTGATGCGGCCGCGCCTGCCGACAATTCCGTCTAAAAATTCCTGGGACGTTATGACTAGCGGATCGGGACCCAATTTTTTAATTTCCGGCCGGGCCATCACTTCTCCGCTCTGGCCAACAATTATCCGGCCGAACTTTCTAACATCGGAAAAATAGAGTTGTGATTTTTTCCCGCCTTTTCCTAATTTTATAAAAAAGTGTATGAAATTTGTTTTTTTGGGCTCGGCCAGCAAGAAGTGCCCGGTCATTTTTAGATGAACCGCCATAATATAATCCTCCGAGAGATTAAAAATTATATTCTTGCCCAGCCGGTTGATATTAAGTATCTTGCGCCCAACCAAAATCCGTTTAACCTTGGGCCAACCGCCGCTTTTAGTAAAATACCTCGGCCAGTCGCTCCAAACACCCTTGATCGTCCAACCGATCAGGCGCTTTTTGAGATCATTGGTAATTGTTTCTACCTCCGGTAGTTCGGGCATGGTTTTATTACCAGATAAAATTCTACCATAAATCAACGGTACGCTTTAGACAATATCTTTATGTTTATTTATATATCTCGTGTGTGCCTATATTGATAAAATCCAAAGTATTTTTTCCGGAAAAGGCAAACATAATCCTATATGGCCCCGCAACGGTAAAAGACCAATAATTTTTATATTGGCCGTGGAGTTTGTGAGTATCCAATCGGGAATCGAAAGGATCAGTTCTAAAAATTTCTTCTCTTTCCAAAGCTTTTTCTTTTATATGCTTTGGCAGTTTTTTATAGGACTTTCTAAACTTGGATGTGGTTCTTATAACCATACCGAATTAACCCAAATCGGCCAGTGACCTGACGTTTTTTAGCTTATGTTGTTTTTTTTCCTTCAAATATATCTTGACCGCGGCATCAGTGTCGTGGATTTCATTTTTGAAAGCCTGTTCAAAATCCAAAAGACGCTCGTATTCCTTACGAGGCACCACCACAAAATCTTTGGACCTTACGGCAATTTTAGTTGGCATATTTTATATACAAAATATACATTGTTGTGAAATAAAAATCAATTTTATATTTTCTTCAAGTCGCCCCAGTTGGGACCCGTTTCAACCTCCGCCACTATCGGCACCGCCAGTTTGACTACGTTTTCCATAGTGTCTTTGATGATCGGCGCGTATTTTTTAACGGCCTCGGCCGCGACTTCAAAAACCAGTTCATCGTGCACCTGCAGAATCATTTTAATGTCTTTTTTAGAACCGATTTTTTTATCCAGTTCCACCATAGCGGCTTTGACAATGTCGCCGGTGGCCGTGCCTTGAATGGGCATATTGACCGCTTCCCGTTCGGCTGCGGCCCTAAAACCGGGATTGGGTGAATTCAAATCAATATAGCGCTTGCGGCCCCACAATGTTTCCACGTAGCCCTGGGCGCGCGCTTTGTTTTTTATATCTTTTATAAATTTAGACAAACCCGAAAAATCCGCTTCGTATTCCCGAATAAATTCCTGGGCTTGGCTTAAACTAAAACCGGAAGATTGAGCAAAGGCGCGCGCGCCCATACCATACAAAACTCCAAAATTCAAAGTTTTGGCTTCGCGGCGCATTTCTTTGGTAACTTTATCCGCGGGAACGTTGAAAATTTCGGCGGCGGTGCGGGTATGGATGTCTTCGCCTCTTTTGAAAGTTTCAATCATTTTTTCATCGCCCGACAAGGCCGCCGCCACCCGCAGTTCTATTTGAGAATAATCCGCCGCCAGTATCAGCCAACCCTGGGGAGCCGTAAAAGCCCGCCTGATTTCCAAACCGTACTCGCCTTTGGTGGGAATGTTTTGCAGATTGGGATTTTCCGAAGACAACCGGCCCGTGACCGCGCCCAACTGCTTAAAAGTGGTGTGCAACCGGCCGTCTTGCGGACTGACCAATCTGGGCAGTGCTTCCACATAGGTGGATTGGAGCTTGGAAAGTTCCCGCCAACGCAACAGCAATGGGAAAATGGGGTGGGTGTCTTTTAATTTTTCCAACTGATCAAAAGCCGTAGAATAAGCTCCTGTCTTTTTTGTTTTTTTGACCTTAACCCCACCCAAACCTAACTTTTCAAAAATAATCCGGCCCAGTTCCTGGGTAGAATTTATATTAAACTCCTGGCCGGCCAACTTAAAAACTTCTTGTTTGATCTGGGTCAACTCCGCGGCGATTTTAGCGGCCAGCGTTTTTAATATCTTAACGTCCAGTAAAATTCCGGTTCGTTCCATTTTCCGCAAAACGGGCCGGACTTCTTTTTCCAGCTGGTATATTTTTTCCGAAAAAATTCCTTTTTTGTAATATTCTTCCAGTTCATCGCCGATAAGTTGCGTTTGTTCGGGCACGGATTTTTCGTCCCCGCCCTTAAGATCGTTTAATCGTCCAATCAAACTCTTAAACCCAAACCTAAAAAATAGTTTTTTAATTTTTTCGTCCTCCGCCAAATCAAAAGAGGCCGCTATAATATCAAAATTTATCGGCACGTCCCTTTTTATTATGGCCAGCTTCTTGCTTAAAAAGGCCTGGTCTTTATTAACCGACAGTTTTTCAAATAATTTAGGGCTCTGGGATTTTAATTTATTTAGATTTTGATACAGACTCTCTAAACTGCCGTATTCTTTCAAAAGTGTAATCGCGGTTTTTTCGCCGATACCCGGCACGCCCGGAATGTTGTCGGACGGGTCGCCCTTCAAACCCTTAAAATCGGCCATTTGCGCGGCACCGAGCCCGTCAAATCTGGCCTTAACAGCCGCTTCGTCGTAAATAACCGTATCATTAACGCCTTTTTTTAGGGTATAAACTTTTATATTTTCATCGTCTATTAGCTGCAAGCTGTCCAGATCGCCGGTAACGATAATTTTTTCCAAATTTTTCTTGTTTTTTAATTTCTCCACCACCGTGCCGATAACGTCGTCGGCTTCGTAACCCTGGCGCTCCAAAACCGGAATGTTGAAAGCGGCCACCAGTTCTTTAACCAAAGGAAACTGGTTTATAAGCGCGTCGTCGGTAACCGGCCGCTGGGCTTTGTAATCCCGAAACTCTTTATGCCGGAAAGTCGGCCCGGCCATATCAAAAGCGGCCACCACGTACTGCGGCTTTATTTCTTTCAAAACCCGCATCAGCACGCTGGCAAAGCCGTAAACCGCCTGCACAGCTTCGCCGCCGGGCGAAGTTAAAACCGGTAGGGCGTGATAAGCGCGGTGAATCAAGGCGTGAGAATCTATAATGACTATTCTTTCCATTGGGATAATTTCAAATTTATAATTTCAAATTTTAATTTAATTTCTAAATAATAAACATATAAACTAATTTATTGAGAATTAAAAATTAAAAATTTTCCATAATCACTTTTCTGGCATTTTCTCCAACAACCTTGAAACAAATCCGGCTGGTATTGGAAGGAAGGTACTTTTCTATCTTTTCCGGCCATTCTATAACCACAACATTTTCTTTGTTTCTTAAAATAGCCTTTAAGCCGAGCGCCAGTAAATCTTGAGCCGATTTAAGGCGATAAGCATCAATATGAATCAGGCATCTGCCATCACCGAAAGTGAAATTTTTAATAATAACAAAAGTCGGGCTTAAAATTTTTTCCTTGATTCCCAATGCTTTGGCCAGAAATTGAACAAAAGTGGTCTTACCCGAGCCCAGATCACCATACAGTGCTACTACTGAAGGACCGTCTTTCCGACAAACTTCCTTGGATATCTGGCGGGCCAGTTTTTCCGTGTCTTTGAGATTTTTCAACACCTTCTCCATCAAACCAATGTTAGCAGAGCGATTGATATAAAAAAAGCCGACCTCGTGGGGTCGGCTCTACCAAGGTCAGACCTTGGTAATTTAAGGATCAACTATTCTGTTCTGTGCAGGCCGCGGCGGAGCAACATGTTGAGATCTATGTTCAGATTCAACGTGTTGCTACCGTAGCTGTTCAGACAGACGTTTGGCAAATAGACTACATCATTGACAATTTCTCTGGCCATTCGGCCGCCGTTGGGGCCGAGCCAGTCGTAACGGTAATAGTCCTCCCCCATGGGCCGATCATTTATGCGGTCGTGGATCACCTGCGGCCGGCCCACCATACTGCCGATCATATCCTTGGATATGACCAGTAAGGTAATGGACTGGCCGGGATAGAATCCGCCAATCAGCTTCTCGCCCCAACGAGGGGCCAAGTCGCGGTCGGCCGGGCCGACTTCGAACCGCTGCCCCATTGGTGCGACAGCGAGCGCCGGCAGGCCGTCGGGACCGAAGACGATCAACTGGTCTTGGGAATAGTAGCCGTCAAAAACGGCCACATCCATCCAAACCGCCGACCGGTTCACAAAGAGCACGTTGCCGGCCCGGATCCGCTCCAGACGGTTGTCTTTTACCGGCCGAATCTGGCTGTCGACAGCCGCCACCGGCAAACTGATGGCATAGTAACTGCAACCGCCGCTCAACCAGCAGCCGATGATCAAAATGATGTTAAAGAACCGCATATCTACCTCCTTCGGTTTGCACTTCCCTCTGTTTATGATCTTATATAATCATAGCAAATTAAAATATGTTTGTCAAGTAAGCCCTAGTCTTGGTAAAATAAAGGTTATGGACAACGTCCAACAACAACGTGAAGATAAATTAAGCGCCGTTCATCGCGAGGAAGAAGAAAAAGCCGCCGAACGCCGGGCGCAAGAATCGGGATTTAATTACATTAACCTGTCCGCCGTGCCCATAGCACGCGACAGTTTGGGTTTTATTCCGGAAAAAGACGCCCGAAGAACGCAAACGGTTGTTATTCAAAAAAAGGGACAAACGTTAAAAATCGGCGCGGCCGATCCAACCAACCAGGAAACCAAACAGCTATTGGAACAGCTCCAAGCCCAGGGATTTGAAACCGAAGTTTTTATAATCTCGGTTTCAGCGCTTAAAAGGGCCTGGGGCGAATTTAAGTTTCTGCCATCCCAAACCAAAGGCGGAACAACCACGGGCGAGATTTCACTTGAAGATATTGGAAATTTTCAAAAAGAACTTGTTACTTTTGATTCGCTTAAGGACAAGATAAATAAAATAGACCGAGGCAATACGGGGCTGTTGCTGGAAATATTTTTGGGCGGGGCCTTAAATCTAGAAGCATCCGACATCCATATTGAACCCGAAAAAGATAAAGTTCGGATCCGTTTTCGGCTGGACGGGGTTTTGCAATTGGCCGGAGTTATCACCAATAATATTTATCAATTACTGTTGTCGCGGATAAAACTTCTTTCGGGGTTACAGATAAATATTCAAGATATGCCCCAAGGTGGACGTTTTACTATAAAAGAAAAGGGAGGAAAGGGGGAAGAAAGGGAAATTGAAATAGAAGTCAGAACTTCGGTTTTGCCGGGCGCCTGGGGGGAATACATTGTTTTAAGAATCCTAAATCCCAATGCCATCCGGCTGGAAGTTAAAGATTTGGGTATTAGGGATTATCTTTGGCAATTATTGGAAAAAGAACTTAAAAAAAATAGCGGCATTATTCTGGTAACCGGCCCCACCGGCTCGGGTAAAACCACCACGCTTTACGCTTTCTTAAAACATCTCAACCAGCCCGGTATTAAGATTGTTACTTTGGAAGATCCCATAGAGTACCATTTAGAAGGTGTGAATCAATCGCAGATAGAACCGGAAAAAAAATACACCTTCGCCCAAGGCCTGCGCTCGGTTTTACGCCAAGACCCCAATGTGATTCTGGTGGGTGAAATCAGAGACGAAGAAACCGCCGATGTGGCTCTGCATGCCGCGCTGACGGGCCACTTGGTTTTTTCCACCCTGCACACCAACAACGCCGTGGGCGCCGTCCCCAGATTCTTAGACTTAAATGCCAAGCCCAAAATTTTATCTTCGGCTTTGAACGCGGCTATTGGGCAGCGTTTGGTTAGAAAACTATGCCCGAATTGTAAAAAGGAAACCGCGCCAAACGCGGTTGACGCGGAAAAAATAAAAAAAGAACTAGCAGGGGCAACTATGTTTGATTGGCCCAAAGAAGTTAAGATATATTCTCCAACGGGCTGCGAAGCATGCGGGGGCACTGGTTATAAAGGCCGGGTGGGAATTTACGAAGTCCTGCTGGTTGATGAGGCTATGAAAAAAACCATTGATGCCAACCCTTCCGACCAAGAAGTTTTGGAACAAGCCAAAAGAAATGGATTTATAACCATGTATCAGGACGGCCTGATACGGGTGTTGGCCGGCGAAACAACATTAGAAGAAGTGGAGAGAGTCACATCGGTTGCTTAAACTAGTATGCGAACAACGAATAAACGCCAATATTACGAATAATCTATTCGTAATATTCGATTGGATTCGCCATTCGTATATTAGTCAAAGAAGTCTGCAGGCAAACCCCTCACCCTAAATAGGGCTCGGGGTAACCCCCGAATCTTGGGAAACACAGGGAGAAAATCCTGCTGAGGATAGGTTCAGCCCTTCGGCGCGAGGCCGGAAAACCAAACCGTCCTAAACTAAACAAGATTTCCTTTGCCTACAGGCCCCTTTGACTAAGCTAAACTTGGTTGACTAAAAATAAGAATATCCTTATTTTAATCTTGAAATCATATTATGTCAAGAGGATATCTAGCTTATGTGGATATATTGTGGAAATCGTTAAAAAACCGGCCTTTTCTTGCTTTTTAGGTAGGTATAAGTATTATGGTAATCTTTTAAGATGCTGACAGCTCCTAAAACCCAAACTGAGGATCAAAACCTGGACCAAACTTTGCGTCCGGCCGCGTTGGATGAATATATCGGCCAAAACCAAATAAAAGAAAATCTGGGTATATTTTTAGCGGCTGCCAAAAAACGCGGCGAGGTTTTAGAACATATCTTGCTTTACGGACCAGCCGGTTTGGGTAAAACAACGTTGGCTTACATCATCGCCCGCGAATTGGGTAAAAATATAAAAGCCACCTCGGGGCCGGCTATAGAAAAATCGGGCGACTTGGGCGCTATACTCACCAACTTAAAAGAGGGTGACGTTTTATTTATAGACGAAATCCACCGCTTAAACAAAGTGGTGGAAGAAATGCTTTACCCGGCCATGGAAGATTTTATTTTTGACATCGTCATCGGCAAGGGCCCGTCGGCCAAAACCATCCAACTGAAATTGCCGCATTTCACTTTGATAGGCGCGACTACCAGCATCGGCAATTTAACTTCGGCTTTTAGAAGCCGTTTCGGAGCCACCTATAAATTGGAATTTTACGAAAATTCCGACATAGAAAAAATATTAAAACGTTCAGCCAGAATACTAAATGTAAAAACCAAGGAAGACGGCATCAAGCTTATCGCCTCCCGCAGCCGCCAAACGCCGCGGGTGGCCAATAGGTTATTAAAAAGAGTGCGCGATTACACCCAGGTAAAAGCCGACGGTATTATCACCCAAGATATAGCGGCCCAAGCCTTGGCCACCTTGGCCGTGGATAAATTGGGTTTGGAAAACGCGGATAGAAAGATATTGGAGACGATTATAAAAAAATTCAGCGGCGGGCCGGTGGGCCTGCAGGCCTTGGCCGCTTCCAGCGGCGAAGAGGAAAACACTATTTTAGAAGTTTACGAACCCTATTTGCTGCAATTAGGATTTATTAACCGCACGCCCCGAGGCCGCGAAGCCACCCTATCGGCTTACAACCATCTTGGCATTAAAACTCCCCCGCAAACCAAAAATCTTATTTAATTAAAGGTAATCCCTCGACTACGCTCGGGATATTTTCGCTCCTATTTTAATACTCCGCCGCGTCTGACGCGGCGGAGTATTGTGGCGAAAATAAAATGGCCCCGAGCGGTTTACCGCTCGGGGCCTTGTTGAAGAACTTACTTACTCTTGCTCTACCCTTCTTCCAAAAAAGTCGCCGAAGATGAAGAAATCGTCGTTGTCCACCCGGCCGTCTCCGTTAAGATCGAAGATTCTGATCTCTGCCGAAGACAGGGACTGGCCGAAGTGCTCGGCGAACATAAAGAAATCGCCGAAATCAACCATCCCGCTGCCGTCAAAATCGACCAGCCCCGCCGAAACAACAAACATTTTGCCTGTACCGGACAAGCTTATCACCAGTGGCTGGACAGCGGCGTTGTGAAAGAAATACAGCCGCGCCGTTTTTTCTCCTTCGATTTGGGGAGTAAAATCCACCGTCACGGTATCGGACAGGCCCGGTGAGAGCGAGGTTGAATCCGGCGTTACCGAGAAACTACCACCATCATCGTCCAAAAACCATCGGCCTGTCAAAACAGCGTCGCCGCTGTTTCGCACCGGGATCATCACGTAACTTGTATCCCGATCCACAAAGATATCGCCGAGATCGGCCTGCGTTACCGAAGCCACCAATCGCGGCCCGGGCGCAACCGTGGTTAAATCAACAGCCGCGGATGCGCCTTCTCCGGAAAGAATGATTTCCTCCGATGAATCACTATTGTAACTGACGATCAACCGACCATTTTTCGCGCCCGCGGACAAGGGCACAAATCGGATGGAGATAGCCCGTCCTTCCGAACCGACGGGAATGTGGATCGAATCACCCGAGGTAACGTTGAATGAATTATCACCATCCAACGTTACCCGACCATGGAGTTCCGCCGCGCCTGTGTTAAAGACGCGGAAACTGGAAACGATCCCGCCGCCGACGCTGATGGAGCCAAACCGGAGCGAATCGGAATCCAGCCGCAGAACCGCGCGGGGCGGCTGGGGCGCCAGAACCAGGATGGAATCGGCCATGTACTGGGCATCGCCGCCGCCCGGCCCGAACAAAGCGAGCTTGGGACGATAGACACCCGGCTGGCTGTAAACATATGTCAGTGTATCGCCACCCTCACCCCCATGTTTGATGATGGTGGTTAAGCCGATTCCGCTGCGATCCCCGGGCTGCCATTCCCAGTAATTGGCTTGCCCACCGGAATTGACGTTGGAAAAATGAACCACGAGCGGCGCCGGACCTTCCCGCCTATCCGCCGAGATACTTACCCTTGGTGTGGCAAAGAAAACCGGCGTCGTTCCGACAAGTGAAACCGTGATGGCCGGGTTAGCCGTGTTGTTGGCCAACACCAGTGTCGCTGTCTTGGGACCGACCGAAGCTGGTGTGAAAGTAACGTTGATGAAACGTTCTTGACCGGGTTCTACCGCAAGGTTGGTCCGGGACAAAGAAAAGTGCGATGGGTCGGCGCCGGCCAAAACGATACCGGAAACCACTAGCACCGCCGAACCGGGATTGGAAACTGTAAGGTTCAACGTCCGAGACGAACCCACACCCACCGTATCAAAATTGATGGATTGGGGCGCAACGGAAATTGCCGAACCCGACGTTCCCGGCACGAACGGACCAGCCACACCCGATATAGGCACAGTGGAAACCCCTCCGGGCGCGTTATGAAAGATATTGACGACCGCCGACTTGGCGCCGGCCGTCGCCGGGAAAAAAGACACCACGGCAATTCTTTTGCCGCCGACTTCAACGGCCGAGGCGCCCAGATTGACCAGAAACTCGCCTGAATTGGTTCCGCTCACAGTCACGCTGGAAATGTTAAGTGTGAGCGAACTATCGTTCCGAATCTCGAAAGTCTTATGAGATCCGGGACCGCCCACATTGACGCTATCCATAACCAGCGACGTCGGTAAAAGTGTGATGCCTGGTACCGGGACGGAAACTGGTGGTGGTGGTGGTGTAGAACCACCCGAGCTACCGCCGGAGGTAACGCCGTTGCCGGAGACCCCCACCACGGCGGGGCTGTTGACCCCGTTATGCGTAATGGTGACATTGCCGGAAACGACGCCCACCGAGGCGGGTGCAAAAGTGACTGTGACCGCGGCGCTGTCGCCGACATTCACACCCACATTGGGCGGAATTGCCGGAGAGAGCGTAAAGGCGGTGTTGTTGGACGACACTCCCGTAACGGTCAGCGCCGCCGTGCCGGTGTTTTTGATTCGGAACTGCTGTTGGACTGTTTGCCCGACAGTTATATCGCCGAAACTAACACTGGCGCCGGGCAACACCGCGGCCTGGCCCATGGAAACAGTCGTGCCCCATAAGGAAACGATCGCGGCATTGGCTAGATCAGAGCCAGCCCAACCAAAGCCGGTCTTAAGGTACATATAGCCGCCGGAACTGACTTCTCCATAGTTTGATCCGCTGACGCCTCTGACCGCCTTGAAGAAATTGCTGGGGTTAGAGGCGCCAGATCGGGAATACACCACCGAGATTGAACCTGACGGCACCACAAAAGCTGGTACAGCAAGTTCGTGGCGCGAACCCGAGGCGCTGATACTTGATCCGCTGATGGAAGCGCTGGCTAGCAGGGCTCCATCAGGGGAGCCCTGTCTTACCTCGATGACGACGTTGTCGGCGGGGTTGCCGACTTTCGTCAGCTGCACCACTACCTTGCTGATAGCGGCTGGCCCCGACAAAGTAAGCGGCATCGCCACTTTTTCGTTGTTGGAGCTGTCGGCGATGCCGAAGTTGACGAAGGCGCCGCCGTCGTTGGAGACGCCACCTAACTCCACCACTGTCTGGGCCGGCAGATTTACCGCCCAAACCAATACGAGCACGGCCAAAAATCGGCCTAAAACGCGGTCCATAGGAACCTCCTTGGAAGGGTTTATGACATTTTTTCTACTAATTGACAAGGAACTACTCACCAAAAGTTACCACTATAGAAAAGTTTTGTAAACCCCACCCTTGGCGACCAAGAGTGGGGTAAAGCCCTGTAGTAGAACTTTGCCGGTTGCTTTGATATTGGAATTTTAAGGAAAAATTAGTAAAATTAAATCACAAAATCCGTTATATCATCAATAATTATGTCCGAGCCCCAATATAAAATAATCGCGCCAAAACACCGTGGTTTTACGGTTATTGAGCTTCTAGTGGTTATCGCCGTCATTGGAATTCTATCAAGTATTGTCTTGGTCAGTCTGAATAGTTCAAGAGCAAAAGCTCGAGACGCTCGGAGAGCGTCGGATATTAAACAAGTACAGTTAGCTTTGGAATTATTTTTTGATAACAATAATTCTTATCCAGTCGCTTCAGCTTGGTTCGGCGGCCAAGGAAACTGTTGGGGCACAATAACCAACAACTATGTTCCGGGCTTGTCTCCCGGCTATGTTTCGGCCCTGCCTTTGGATCCTCGTCCAACAAATTGCGGCTCAGTTTATCTTTACGCGGGCAACGCGACCAATTATAAGATTATCGCTCATGTTCCCGAAAATTGTGAAAATCCGGCCATGCGTTCCATAAAAGATCCCGCTAGAGACGGGGGCCCGAATGGAGGAATTGTAGACGGGAATAGCTGTTGGGCTTGGGCCTTTTACACTCCCGGGGCGGCAACTTGGTGATGAGGCGGTAGTTAAGGAACCACCGTGAACGAAACTTCGTTGCTGGCGCCGTTAGTGTTAATCACAGAAATACCATATACACCGGGCTGAGTTAAATATGCTGGGGCCAGACACGCGGGGTTGGCGTTCCAACAGGCAAGATAATTACCAGAAGGAACTGTGAAAATAATAGTTTTACCATCAGAAGAATTGAGACTGTAGTTGGGATTATCTTCGCTACCAAGGTTGCCAAATTTAATTTTATTACCTGTTGAGGTAAAGCTAGCACCGGTAAGAGTAACTTGCGCGCCCACCGCGCCTAAAGACGGAGAAAGAGAAGTAATTTTAGGCGTTTCGGTAACCGGCTGAGAAACCGGCGAGGTCACCGTGAACGCGGCATCACCTTGATCGTACTGGCTGGTATTTCCCGAATTGGAAATGCTTATAACGTACTGACCTACCGGGATATCTTTGCCAACTGTCCACGAGAAAGAACCGCTGTTAGGCGCTTTCCTGGCAAGAGTTGTGGAGAAACTAGGAGGAAACGCTAATGGGCAAACTTTGTTAATTTCTTCACTCTTGCACGGAATACTCCAACTTGAAAGATTAATATCAACATACGCTATTTGCGCCAGCGCCGATCCCACCGCAATCGGCTTCGAAGTCCATTGGATGGTTTGATTACTGTCAATCGCCCACTGCTCACCGCCGTTCGGCGAGAGCACTGTAATATTATCCGTCGGCGCTGGTATTGGTTTTGGCGGTATTGGCGCGGGAGTAGGGCACGCAATGGACATTTTTGAGCGCGTCTGTGGGCCTACAACACCGTATCCTGTCGCCGCGCTCCCGGAAGAGACTATACCCTGCTTGGCCTGCCAACGTTGGACGGCCTTTTCGGTAAGCAAACCGTAATGACCCGTTACCAATCCTTCCGGATACACGGTCGAATCCTCGGCTAACATTTTTTGCAATTTAGTCACCTCTCCTTTTGTATTTGCATCGCTTACACCGCGATATAAAGTTTGCGAGAACACGGGACACTCTGATTTTTCTGTTGAAATAGAAGTAGGAGTTGGACGGGATGACGGTGCGGTTTCCGACTTGCTTGGAGTGACGCCGCCTAGTTGCTGTTGGAGAACTGTAATCTGTGCTTTTAATTGTTCAATCTGCGCCTGCAATTGTTGAATTACTTGCTCGTTAGTTTGAGCCAAAACAGGCTCGGCAACCAAGAAGCTAACGCTAAAAACCGTAGCGGTAGACAGAACCGCTAATACTAATAATTTTATTTGTTTGTTCATAATATAGACAATTTTAATTTTATTTGCGACCCCTATTATCCATTAAGAATACAATACAATACAATACAATACAATCTTTCTCTTA
>JACQLN010000023.1 GCA_016204035.1 Parcubacteria group bacterium
GAGCATAAAGAGGGGTATGTGGTTGTGCCGGAAGTGATAAAAGGGAAATAAATTTTCAAGTTTCAAAGCTCAATTATCAAAGAATGATCAAGCGTTTGATTTTCAAGTATTTGATCATTGAATCCTTGAAAATTCATTGATCATTTGTAAATTGAGAATTGATAATTATGGATCTATCTAAACTTACAATTGAATCGGCTCATAAACTTTTAACTGGCGGTGAAATATCGGCCGTAGAATTAACTTCGCATTATTTGGCCCAAATAGATTCTAAAAACAAAGAGTTAAACGCTTTTTTATCGGTCAGAGCCGAAAAAGCGCTGGTGGAAGCCAAAGAAGCCGATGTTAAAATCAAAAACGATCAAGCGGGTTATTTAACCGGCATTCCTTTGGGTGTTAAAGATAATATTTTGGTTAAAGACGATATTTGCACCGCCGGCTCAAAAATTTTGGAAAACTACAAAGCGGCTTACAATGCCACGGTTATAGAACGGTTAAAACGGGAAGGCGCGGTTATTTTGGGTAAAACCAATTTGGACGAGTTTGCCATGGGTTCGTCCACTGAAAATTCGGCCTACGGCCCCACTAAAAATCCGCACAATGTTTCGCGCGTGCCCGGCGGTTCGTCGGGAGGTTCAGCCGCCGCGGTAGCCGCGGATATGTGCCTAGGCGCTTTGGGCACAGACACGGGCGGTTCCATCCGCCAGCCAGCCGGTTTTTGCGGCGTGGTGGGCTTAAAACCAACCTACGGCGCCGTTTCCCGTTTTGGCGCTGTTGCTCTCGGATCATCATTGGATCAAATTGGTCCCATAGCCAAAACAGTAAAAGACGCCGCTTTGATTTACGAAACAATTTCCGGCCACGACCCTTTGGATTCAACCACCGTGCCCAGCCGCGAACGCGCTCTTAACAACATAGACGAAATCAACATCAGCGATCTAAAAATCGGCTGGCCCAAAGAATATTTCAATACCGACGGCTTGGATTCGGAAGTAAAAAACACGGTTATGAAAGCGATAAATTGGTTTGAATCCCAAGGCGCCGAGGTTAAAGAAATAAGTTTGCCCCACACCCGTTATTCTTTGGCGACTTATTATATTATCCAGCCGGCCGAATGTTCGGCCAATTTGGCGCGTTACGATGGCATAAGATACGGCCAAAGATCAGAGAGTGATAATTTGCTATCCCTTTACACTCAAAGCCGAGGTAAATTTTTGGGTAGTGAGGTCCAGCGCCGGATAATGACGGGCACTTACACGCTTTCGGCCGGATACTACGAGGCCTATTACACCCAAGCCCAAAGAATCCGCGCCTTAATAAAACAAGATTTTGTAAACGTTTTTGAAGAAGTTGACGTGATTATGGCTCCGGTTTCGCCCGATGTGGCCTTTAAGCTGGGCGAGAAAACAAGCGATCCCTTAAAAATGTACGCGGCCGATATTTTTACGGTTACGGCCAATTTGGCCGGCGTTTGCGGCCTTACTCTTAACTGCGGTAAAATTAACAAGTTGCCCGTCGGGCTCCAAATTTTAGGCCCGTGGTTCGGGGAAAATTTGTTGTTCAAAATCGGCGAATTTTACGAGCAAGATGCCCCGTAGTAGAATTTCCGAAAGACTTTCCTGTGGAAAGTCAGAGAAGAAAGTCGGAAATTCACTAACAGGGCTATAATTTTGTAGCTGCTCGCTACGCTCACAGACAAAATTATGGATTTTCTTTACAGTTTATTTGACCTGTTTTCCTCTTTGGCTAAAAAGCCGGAATTAAGAACCTCTTTGGCCGTTTTTAAGGTTCTTTTTATTATAGTCGCGGCGTTTTTTTTTATTTTAATTATTTGGTTTTATCTTAGGGCCGGATTTTTTGCCCAACAGAAGCTTTATTATTCCTACTTTTTTAACAAAAAGAAAAAACCCGAGCCCGGTTCGTCTTTGCCCTTAAAGGAGTTGAGCGATTATTGGCAACAATTGGCGGCGCGGCTGGATCACCAAGACGAGGCCCAATGGAAGCTGGCGGTGATTGAGTCCGATAACTTTTTTGACCATGTTTTAACTTTGCTTGGCTATCAGGGCGAGAGTATGGGCGAGCGGCTTCAAAAAATTCTGCCGGAACACTTGGCCAGCATCAACGAGGTTTGGCGGGTCCATAAATTGAGGAACGCCTTGGTTCACGACGCCGCTTTTCAATTTTCGCACAATCAAGCCAAGGACGTTATCAGCACTTACGAGAGAGCGTTAAAAGAATTGAAAATTTTGGAATAATTTGTAGTCGCTTACATTCAAGAAACATCACCCCTCACTGCCTGTCACGGAGCCTCTCATCCTAAAAACATTAAGGTCTTCTCCATGAGGGC